>WGLQ01000032.1 GCA_016125495.1 Hyphomicrobiales bacterium
CTCACCGAGTTCGCGCACGGGCTCCATGTCATTCGAGCCGGCGACCTGCTCGAGAATGCGGTTGCCGGTTGCCTGGTTGGCTGGCGGGTCGAGGTCGTAGATCGAGCCGGCGTCGTAGGCGACGGTCTGGGCGGCGGCGGGAGCGGCCAGCGCGGCGAGGCCCGCCAGGGCGAACAACACCGTGGTGAGCACTGTAATTCGGTTCGTCGTCATCGCGCCCCTCCCGCTCTCACCGGTCGTGGCGGCATGATGCCGCCTCGCGCGTGCGAATGGAAGGGCGAGAGGCGATCGCGCCGAGGCGGGGGCCGATCCGATCCGGCAACGTCCCTGTCCAGCGGACCTCGGGTCAATGCCTGACCCGTTCGATCCGGTGATCACTACTGCCGCCGAGCGGAGCCATACCGGATCGTCGAGGCGCCCCTCGAGGCGAGGCGTACGCGAGAAAGCTCGCCGCCCCGGCACATCCCGATCCAGCCGGCGGTGAGCCGCGGGTGTTCGATACGCCGAGGCCGGGCCGGCTCTCGGGCCGATGATCGTCGCCCCGCAGAGCGCCCGTCCGTCATCCCGCGGCTGGCGTCTCATGGTCGGTGGCAATCCCGCGAGCGAGCCGTCCATCGAGCCAATCGGCATCGATCTGCGGCACGCTGTCGAGGAGGCGCATCGTATAGGGATGCGTGGGGCTCTCGAGAACGGTATCCCTCGGGCCGGATTCGACGACCCGCCCGTTCGACATCACGACGACGAGGTCGGCGACGGCTCGGACGGTCTCGATGTCGTGCGTGATGAAGAGATACGTGATCCCGAGTTCGTTCTGGAGGCGCTGGAGCAGACGGAGAATGCCTTCCGCGACGACCTGATCGAGCGCCGAGGTGATCTCGTCGCAGATGACGATCTCGGGATCACTGGCGAGCGCACGTGCAATCGCGATGCGCTGCTTTTGTCCTCCCGAAAGACTGCCGGGCAGTCGGTCGATGAAGACGTCCGGCTCGAGTTCGATCATCGACAGGAGTTCGCGCACCCGTTCGAGCCGCTGGCGGGCGGTGCGACCGAGGAGGCTTTTCATCGGACGCTCGAGGATCTCCCGGACGCGCTTCTTCGGATTGAGAGACGTATCGGCGGACTGATAGATCATCTGCATGGTGCGCAATTCGTTGCGCGAACGCCTGCGGTAGCTCGGCTCGAGCGGCCGGCCGCGCAGCAGGAGGTCACCCGAGGTCGGGGGGAGCAGGCCGGTCATCACGCGAGCCAGGGTGGATTTTCCGCTGCCCGACTCCCCGACGACGGCGACGGTTCGTCCGGCGACGAGGTCGAGGGAAACGTCATGCAGGACCTTCGAATTTCCATAGCCCGCCTCGATGGAACGAATGGAGAGAAGCGGAGGTCCGGAATCGGGGGGCGGGGACGAGGCGGGCTTGCGCAGCTTTCGCACGGCCCAGAGGGTCCTCGTATAATCATCCTTTGGAGCCGCCAGCATGGCCCGCGTTTCCGCCTCCTCGACGGGCCGCCCGTGGCGAAGCACCAGGATCCGGTCGGCCATCTGGGCAACGACGGCGAGGTCGTGGGAGATGTAGAGCGCGGCGGTGCCTTGCTCGCGTACGATCGCTCGGATCGTGCGCAACACCTCGAGCTGCGTCGTGACGTCGAGCGCGGTGGTCGGTTCATCGAAGACGATCAGTTCAGGCTTGCACGACATCGCCATCGCCGTCATCGCCCGCTGCAATTGACCGCCCGAGACCTGGTGCGGATAGCGCAGGCCGAAGGTCTCCGGCGAGGGCAGCTGCATCTTGCGATAGTATTCGACGGCGGACCGCTCTGCCTCGCTGCGGGTCTCGATGCCGAACCGCACGGGCGATTCGGCATACTGGGTGATCAGGCGGAACGCGGGATTGAATGCCGCCGCGGCCGACTGGGCGACGTAGGCCATCCGCGCTCCGCGCAGTCTCCGCCGCGCCCTTTCCCCGAGGGAGAGGATATCGATCCCGTCGAAAGAGACATGACCGCCGACGACACGGCAGCCGTCGCGCGTGAAGCCCATGACCGCAAGCCCGAGAGTGGATTTTCCCGCCCCCGATTCCCCGATGATGCCGACAACCTCACCGCGCCGCACGTGGAGGTCGACCCCCTGGAGGATCGGCGAGACCTGCCCGTCGACCGAGGCCTCGATTCTCAACCCGCGAACCTCGAGCAGCGGGTCATGAGCGGTGCGTCGCACGGTCATCTCCATCCGCCTCACTTCTGCAAGCCGCTGGCCCGGAAGAGCTGCCAGTCGACCACGAAATTGACAGCGACCGTAAGCAGCGCGATGGCGCTCGCCGGAAGCAACGGCGTGATATCCCCGAACGTGATGAGCGTGGCGTTCTCACGCACCATGGAGCCCCAATCGGCGGTCGGCGGCTGGATGCCGAGCCCGAGGAAGGACAGTGCCGCGATGAGCAGGAAAATGAAGCAGAAGCGCATGCCGAACTCGGCGGCGAGCGGCGCGGTGATGTTGGGGAGGACTTCGCTGAACATGAGGTAGGCGAGCCGCTCGCCGCGCAGGCGCGCCGCCTCGATGTAGTCGAGCACCACGATCTCGCGCGCGACGGCGCGCGTCAGCCGGTAGACGCGCGTTGCCTCGAGAACCGCGATGACGAGGATCATATTGATGATCGAGGTGCCGACGATGGTCAGCAGCAGGAGGGCGAATATGAACAGCGGGATCGCCATCAGCACATCCACCATCCGGCTGAGGACCTGGTCGACGAGGCCACCGATCGCGGCCGCAACCAGGCCGAGCAGCACGCCGATGAGAAAGGTGAGGACGGTCGCGAGGAAGGCGATGCCGACCGTGTTCCGCGCGCCGTAGAGGATGCGCGAGAGCATGTCGCGGCCGAGATTGTCGGTTCCGAGCAGGTGCTCGGCGCTCCAGGGAAGGTATTGGGCGCCAACCACCTCGCGCTCACCGTAGGGCGCGATCAGATCGACGAAGAGCGCAACGAAGACGTAGGTCGCGATCACGATCATGCCGAACCAGGCGGTCGGCGGCGCACTGCGAAGGCTCCTTGCAAGGGTCATCGCTCGCACCTCACCGGGCATGCCGCAGTCGGGGATTGGCGAGGATCGCGCCGATGTCGGCCGCAAGGTTCAGGAGGATGTAGACGCAGGCGAAAAAGAGGCTGCACGCCTGCACGACGGGGATGTCGCGCTTGGCCACGGCATCCACCATCAGTTGGCCGAGCCCGGGATAGACGAAAATGACCTCGACCACGACGACCCCGACCACGAGCCAGGCGAGATTGAGGGCGACCACGTTGATGATCGGGGCGAGGGCATTGGGCAAGGCGTGACGAAGGATAACGGCGCCGAGCGGGGCGCCCTTGACATGCGCCATCTCGATGTAGGGGGAGGCCAACAGGTTCATGATCGCCGCCCGCGTCATCCGCATCATGTGGGCGGCGACAACAACGGTGAGCGCGAAGGCCGGCAGCAGGCTCTGGTGGATGCGATCGACAAGGCTCGTCGTCGCATCGATCACGACGAAGGAGGGAAACCAGCCGGTGCGGCTCAGCGTCACGATGAGGATATAGGCGATGAGGAACTCCGGGATCGAGATCGCCGAGAGCGCGATGGCGTTGATGGAGCGGTCGGCGAGCGTGTTGCGGTATAGGGCCGCCAAAAGCCCGAACCCGATGGCGAGCGGCACGGAAATGACGGCAACGAGCGCCGCCAGGAACAGCGTGTTGCCGGCCCGCGATGCCATCACCTCACTGATCTCGCGCCGGTTGGCGAGCGAGGTGCCGAGGTCGCCCGAGAAGATGGCGCCGAGCCATTCGAAATATCGCTCCACGGCAGGTCGGTCGAGCCCGAGGTCGCGGCGGATCGCGGCGGTCGTCTCCTCCGTCGCGTACTGGCCGAGGATTTCGTCCGCCAGGTCGCCAGGCAGCAACTCGACCGCGCCGAAGATGATGACGGAAACGACGAGCAACGTGGCGAGGCCGAGCAGCAGGCGGCCGAGGATCAGTCGCGTGGCCAGCGTCACGATGCTTCTCGCCGTTCGATGGAGTACGGGGGGCCGCCCAGCGGCCCCCCTCTCGTGCAACTCTGCCGGTTCGCCCGAGGCGGCGCAAGTCTCCCGCGGGCCACTCTCAGGCGAACCACCAGCGCTCGATCATCAGGCCGCTGTCCATCTCCGAGGCATTGCCGACCTGACCATGGGCCAGCTTGGACGAATGCGCTTCCACGTGGTTCGTGAAGAGTGGCGCGATAACCCCGCAGTCGTCGCGGATGAGGCGCTGCATCTCGCCATACATCTGGCGGCGCTTGTCGTCGTCGAGTTCGGTGCGCGCGGCGATCAGCAGCTTGTCGAACGCCTCGTTGCTCCACTGGGTCGCGTTCCACGGAACGCCGCTCAGATAGGACGAGGAGAGCATCCAATCCTCCGTGGCGCGGCCGGAGGAATAACTGGCGCAGAACGGGCGGACCCGCCAGATGTTCTTCCAGTAGCCATCGCCGGGCACGCGATCGACGTTGACGGTGATGCCGGCCGCCGCAGCGCTCTTTTGATAGAGCACGGCCATGTCGACGGCACCGGCGAAGGCGCCGTCAGAGGTTGCGAGGTCGACGGTGAGGCTCGAGAGCCCGGCCTGTTTGAGGTGGAACTTCGCCTTGTCGGGATCGTAGGCGCGCTGCTCGAGGCTGCGATCGAAGTAGCGATTGGCCGGCCCGACTGGGTGATCGTTGCCGAGCATGCCGTGGCCGTAGAGAATTTTCTCCAACATCTCCTCGCGATCCACGGCGTATTTCAACGCCATGCGGACATTATTGTCCTTGTAGAGATCGTTCGTGGTGATCATCTGGAACATGAAGTGCTTGTTGCCAGTCTGCTCGTTGATGGCAATGCCGGGCACGCTCTTGAGGCGCTCGAGCGTCTTGAGGTCGACGCCGCTGATGATGTCCACGCCGCCCGAAAGGAGGGCGTTCGTGCGCGCCGCGATGTCGGCGAAGTTGATCAACTCGATGGAGTCGAAGTGGGCGCGTGCGTCGCCCCGGTAATAGTTGGGGTTGCGCTTGGCGACCGCCCGCACTCCGGGCTCGAAGCTCTCGAGGACGTAGCCTCCGGTCCCGATACCCTTGCCCATGGCGCCTTCGGGCATCATGCAGAGATGATAATCGAAGAGCAGGTAGGGGAAATCCGCATTGCCACCCTTGAGCTTGATGACAACGCGGCTGTCGCCGTCGGCCGCCATGCTCTCGATCGGGTCGACGATCTGCTTGATCGGGGATTTGGAATCCGGTCCCCGGTGATGGTTGATCGAGGCGATCACGTCGGCGGAAGTGAATGGCTTGCCGTCGTGGAATGTGACGCCCTTGCGAAGCTCGAAGGTCCAGGTCGCCGCATCGGGCGAGGCTTGCCAGCTCTCGGCGAGCGCCCCGATCAGCTTGCCGTCGACATCGACCTCGGTGAGGCGGCTGTAGAGGGCGCCGGCTCCGAGCACCGCCATGAAGAGGTCGGCGAACGTGATCGGATCGAGCGAGTCGCCCGAGTGACCACCACCGATGCCGAGCCGCAGATGCCCGCCACGCTTGGGTGCGGCCGCTGCCGCGCCGTCTATGGCCGACAGCAGTCCCGAGCCAAACGTCAGGGCCGCCGCACCCGTCGTCCGCAACACAGTACGCCGTGTTAATTTCCTCGCCATGGCCGTTTTTCTCCGTTCAAGAAACGCCGATTCCTAACGCTTGTGTGCCTCGCACCAGGCCAGCACGTCGCGATATTCCATCATCCGATCGGGAAAGCCCTCGGCACGGATCTCGACGCCGGCTGCCTCCTCCATCATCTTGATCACGTGGGGTGTCCAGGCGTCACCGCCGTATTTCGATTTGGCCTCGATGAACATCTGATCCATCAGTCCGGTGAACTTCAGCGCCACGTCGTGGCTGCGCCCGAGTTCCATCATCAGCCCGAGGTCCTTGCAGGCCAGCGCCAGGGTGAATGCGGTATCGAGGCTGCCGTTGAGGATGACGGGCGCCACGGTCTCGAATTCGATGCTGTTTCCGGAACTGGCCTGGATGGCGTGATAGGCCACGCCGAGGTCGATACCGGCACGCTTGGCGAGCAGGAGGCCTTCACCGGCACCGATGAGATTGACGAAGGCCAGCATGTTGGTGATGACCTTGAGGATCGAAGCCGATCCGATCTCGCCGAGATGGAATATCGGATCGGCAAAGCATGCGAGCCCCGGACGGTGGCGGTCGAGTTCCTCCTTCGAGCCACCGACCAGCATGGTGATGGAGCCGCGCTCCGCACGGTGGATGCCGCCGGTGACCGGGGCTTCGAGCGTCGCAACGCCACGCTCGGCGGCAAGCCCTGCGACGTGGCGGATCGCCTTGATGTCCGTCGTACTGGTCTCGATCCAAGTCGCGCCTTCGGACATGGCCGCAAGCGCGCCGCCGGGCCCAGTCATGACCGCGGTCGAGATCTGCGGCGAGGGCAGGCAGGTCAGCAACCCATCGACATCTCGTGCCGCCTCGCTCGCCGATGCCGCCCAGCGCGCTCCAGCCGCCTCGAGTTCGGGTCGTCGGCGCAGGTCGTGTATGGTGAGATCGTAGCCAGCGGCGAGCAGGTTCCTTGCAATCGTCTCACCGAGGTTGCCGACACCAACCAAACCGTACTTCATGGACGCTTCGCTTCCTGAAAGGGCGCCGGCTGTTTCGCCTTGCGACCCGTTGGCCTCGCACCGGTCCGCAGGGTAGGAAGAGCGACCCGGACAAGTCCAATCGAGCAGCTTGGGCTCAAGACCCAAACCGTTCGATCGATCGACGAGCCGTCGCCACCGCGAGCCCGCCCGCCGCGACTCCGGCTGACCGCTGCTCCTTGCCCATGGTCAAGCGGGGAACTTGCTGGCGTTTCTGGCGGCAATGGATCGGTACGCCATTGATCGATCGAAAAATTGAGATCATATTGCGATTTCTGCGCCATATTTCGATCGTTCAACCCCATGCCCGCTGGCTTTCGGTACCCGCCTCTCAAGTGGCTGATGGCCTTTGAAGCCGCGGCCCGGCACATGAGCTTCACGGCCGCCGCCGAGGAGCTGGGCCTGTCACAGGCGACGGTCAGCTATCAGATCAAGTGTCTCGAGGGGATGGTCGGCTCGCAGCTCTTCGAGCGAAAGCCGCGCCACCTTCAGTTGACCGATATCGGTCAGGCTTACCTGCCCGCCATCCGTCGCACGTTCGACGAGTTGTTCGCCTCGACCGCGGGTCTCTTTGCGCAGGTTGGCCAGAACCACATCACTGTGCGTGTCGCCATTTCGTTCATGGTGCTTTGCCTCGGGCCGCGCCTCAGCGACTTCCGCGCCCGACATCCCGCCATCCGGATCAATTTCTGGTCCTCGATCTGGGCGAGTTCGGAGGATACGAGTGCGGCGGACCTCGATATCCGCTTCGGTCTGGGAACCTGGCCGGGCTATGAAGCAACGCTGCTCGCCAACGATTCCGCGATCCTCGTGTGCAGCCCGCAGATGGCCGAGAGCCTGCGCACGATCGACGATCTCGCCCTCCTGCCCCCCGATCGCATGATCGATGTCGCCGGTCAGGACGACCTCTGGCGCCGCGCCATGCTGAAGTATGCGGGAATACCGACGATCTCCTCGGGGCCGCGCGTCGACACGACGCTGGCGGCTGCCGAACTGGCGTGCTCGTCGGTGGGTGTCGTGCTGCTATCGAAGCTCTTTGCCCGCCCGTATCTCAACTCGGGCCGCCTGGTCGCCCCACTCGACCTCGAACTCGAGCTGAAGCGGGCCCACTATCTGCTCCAGCCCGCGGCTCGAAAGCGTCCTCCCGCCGAGGTCCTGTTGTTCAGGGATTGGCTCCTGCGCACCGACTGGAGTGGTTAGCACGAGGCAACCGCATTCTGGACCAATTGCCGGCCAGCGTCGTTCAGTTTCAATTTCAGCGTGCTGCCGGATCGGCCAACAAGATCAAAGGCCCAGATGGGATTGGCAACAGGGCTCCACCAATGGATTTTCAAGCACTGAGCCACGTGCAAAAGCCGTTCGTCAGCACCTCACCCCAGGGGCGAAGAATCGCTGACGGTCGGCCTCGAACCCTTTGCGCCAGTGCTCCTCGCATCGATCGCTGCGTTGCAGGTTGACGTGGCGAAGCTTCGCTTCGACCTGCGCGGGCACAGCGGCGCGAGGCGGTCGTGGGGCTGACGCGCTGACCGACCAGGCCAAGGGCCAGGGTGCGCTTGCTCGGTTCGAAATCAATGGTGCGATACGAAATGTCGCTTCGCAGCGTTTTGACGGTGGAAACCGGTCTCAGGTCGGATGCGCTGGACCGTGTGGGTTTCGGAATGCCAGGGGCGGCTCATGGCGTGGCTCTCCCCGTGCGATGTCGACCTGCCCGCAGGAGACAGTCTAAGGCTTCGGAATGGCGGGCTCGTGCGATGCGATGCGCAGGGCGCGGAGCGCGTTCAGGATAACGGCCACGTCGATCGCCTCCTGCAGGAGCGCCCCCTGTACCGGCGTCAGATAGCCAAAGGCTGCAGCGAACATGCCCATCACCGAGAGGCCGATCCCGACGACGACGCTTTCGACGGCAATGCGGCGCGAGGCCCGTGCGATCTCGATCCCCAGTCCCAGTCGGTCGATCCGGTCGACGAGGAGAACAACATTGGCCGCCTCGGCCGAGGCGGCGGCGCCCCGTGCCCCCATCGCCACGCCAACATCGGCCGCGGCCAGAGCGGGCGCGTCGTTCACACCGTCGCCGACCATCATCACCGGCCCATTCTTGCGCTCGGTCAGTACGAGCAGCACCTTCTGATCGGGTGTCAGCCCGGCCCGAAGCCCGTCGAACCCGAGCCCTTCGGTTACGCGCTCGGCCACGTCCGCGCGGTCGCCGGTGGCCAATAGGATGCGCCCGATCCCCTGACGGCGGAGCCCCTTCAGCATGGCGCCTGCACCTTCGCGGAGCGGATCGGACATCACGAGGTGCCCCGCCATGCGGCCGTCGACCGCCACGGCGACGAGGACGGAGCCAGCGGCAATGGGGGGTTTTTTATCCGGCCGCCGTCCGAGCTGGGAGTTCAGGAAGCCGTCGCCGCCGACGATGACGCGGCGGCCCTCCACGTTGCCCAAGACACCTTCGCCCGGCATCTCCGTCACCTCCGATGGAACGGGCAGCGTCAAGCCCCGCGCCTTCGCGGCGGCCACGATTGCCTGGGCGACGGGGTGCTTCGAGGCTTGGTCGAGCGCTGCGGCGAGGCGCAGGATATCGTCCTCGGCCATGCCGCCCGTGCTGTCGACGGACATGATCTGCGGGCGGCCGTCGGTCAGAGTGCCGGTCTTGTCGAGGATCAGCGTGTGGATGCGCGCCATGGTCTCGAGCGGCCCCGCACCCTTGATCAGCACGCCGAAATGCGCCGCGCGCGACAGCCCGGCGACCAGCGCGACGGGTACGGCCAAGATCAGCGGACAGGGCGTGGCGACGACCAGGACGGCCACAGCCCGGATCGGATCGCCGGTGAACCACCATGCCGCGAATGCGATGCTGACAGTGACGGCCAGAAAGCCCAGCGACCAGCGGTCCGCCAGGCGGGACATCGGCGCTTTGGACGCCTGCGCTTCCTCGACCAGACGGACGATCCCGGCATAGGTGCTGTGCTTGGCCTCGCGCGTCGCCGTCAGGTCGAAGGCCTCGCCCGCGTTGGTCGAGCCGCTCATGGCGTCGGCCCCGCGCGCCAGCCGGACTGGCAGGGACTCGCCGGTCAGCGCCGAGGTGTCGAGGAAGGCCGTATCAGAGGCCACTGTGCCGTCTACCGGCACCACGTCGCCCTGCCGGATCAGAAGGCGATCCCCCGGGACGAGCGCATCGAGCGGCACCTCCTCCAGACCACCGTTGCGGTGCCGGGTCGCCGTCCGTGGCACGCGGGACAACAGATCGTGCATCGCGCGCCGGGCGCGTCCCTCGGCGAAGGCCTCGAGGAAAGTGCCGCCCGAATACATCACCGCGACGACCGCTGCCGCGAGGGTCTCACCGAAGACCAGTGCCGCCGACATGGACAGCGCGGCAACGATGTCCAGACCGACCTCGCCGCGCCCGATGCTCCGAAGAATTTCGACCACGAGCGCGGCGAGCGCGGGAACGACTCCGGCGATCCAGACGGGATTTGCGATATCCGGTTGGCCGGCGAAGTCGAACGCAAGTCCGCCAGTCAAGCCGGCGACGGCCAGCAGCAGGATTGCGGTCTTGAATCGATCGGTACGGGCCTGTTCCATGCGGCTCAGCTTCCCCTGACCGAGGCGATTGCCGCTGGCTCTTCGGAAAAAGGTCGCCAGACTCCCACGCCCCTCGTGTTCCCTTCATCATCGCGCATGAAAAACCGAGTGAACCGTCCCGAGATTGCCGGAGGCTCCAACTCTCGGGAGACTTGAGCCATGACACATCCATCGAACAGGTCGGCTTCGGCGCCTTCCTGCCGCGTCCGACACGTCGTCAACCGGTTCGGGTGAACGTCGATGTGCCCGGCAATCCGTGCAATCGAGCGATCACCCTGGATGGCCGCGATCGCCACCTTCGCCTTGAAGGCCGCCAAGTGCTTGCATTTCGCTCGGCTGCTCATGGTGCGGTCCTGATTCGCCGACACAACCGTGCCAGCTGTCAGGCAGACGATCCACTATCCCGGCATCAGAAAATCGTGGTGCCGACTCTCAGGGGCAATTGGACCGATCCTGGTTCGCCTCCCCGGCCTCAATTGCAGGGGAGAATATTGTCTTGAAGGATCGTTCCGTCGACGAAGCTGATCGTCCCTGTGAAGGAACCGCCAAAGTCGGTGCTGCACAGGAGAGGGTTGTTGGTCGAGAGGTTGGTGTTGCCGATGCTGCCAGCCTGAACCGTGGTTGGGCCTCCGAAGAAACGGAACAGAGGACCACCATTCACGCCAGCAAAGGTCGTATTGGCAACGAACAACGTCGCGTTCGGGTTCAGGTCGATGACGATGGCCCCGATGTCGCGGAACGTCACCCCATCAAAGTGGAAGCTGTTCCCGAAACCAGAGTCGAGCACGGCATCAAAAGTGATGTCGCTGAACCTCGTATTCGTCACAGTGATCGTGTTGTCTATGCCATTCGCGAAGATGCCGAAGTCCGTATTTCTGACGGTCGAATTCGAGATTGTGACCGTGTTGTCGAAGCCGACCTCGAGGGCGTCGTCGCCAGCGCCGTCGACTGTCAGGCCGGCGAAAGTGAAGGTGTTGTCGTCATCGATATGCACGGCGTCGTCGAGCGCATCGGTGATGCTCACGCCTGTGAACGTGCCCGTGTTGTTATCGCCGATATCTATGCCCCTGTCGGAAGGCGAGGTGATCATCAGGCCTGCAACGGTGAAGGAATTGTCGTCATCGGCGCTGAGTCCATCATCGCCGGCACTGGCCAGCGTGCCGCCCTGGATCGACACCGTGTTTCCGTTATTGATATCGATGCCGCTTTCGCCGGTCATCGAGGTGCTGACATTGATGATGAAGAGCTGATTGTTGTCGTCGATATCGACGCCGTCGCCACCCGTATTGGAGATTTGGAGGTTGGTGAGGAAAATATTGGATTTGTCACTTCCGACATCGACGCCATCGCCAAAGCCTCCGGGACCAGAGCCGACGACCTCGAGGCCGGACACATGGGTGTTGGAGCCGCCGAGCAGCAGATTGTCGGTGTTCACGGCCGGCGCGGTGAGTGCGCCGGCGGCGCCCGGAGCGGTGAAGTCCAGTTCGGTGCCGGTGTCGAGGCCGCGAATGCGGATGGTCGAGCCTCCCCCCTGAAGCGTCTGGTTGCCTTGCAGGGTTTGCGAGCCCACCACGGTGCCGTTGACGATGATGAGCGAATTGGCGCCGGCGGCATTCGATGTGTTCGTCACGCTACCGCCAGCGGAGACGAAGGCAACCCGGTCGAAGTCGACACCGGTCAGCGCATCCTCGGCGCCCTCGAGACTGAGGGTCGTTTCGACCTGCCAGCTCGTGATGATGTCGGCATCGCGCACGACCCCCTCGCTCATGCGCCGTTCCTGCGCGGTGAGATTCGCGAAACGACCGTCACCGAACCGACCATCGTCGGCGCCACCGAAGGGCAGCCGCAATCTCAGGCCGGCTTCAAATCGGTCCTTGCGCACATCGTCGTACTCGTATCTCGCATCGGCCGTCAGCCGCGAGCCGGGCACCCCCGACAGGACATTCTCCATGCGCCATTCGGTCCGCGCGCGCGGGCCCGCGATTTCGCCCCGGAATTCGTCTTGATCGAACCAGAAGCCGCCGGCGTAGAGGCGCAACTCGCTTTGCATGGCCCTGTAGTCGAACGGGGTCTCCTCGCCGATGCCGAACAGCTCCAACGGCACCCTGACACCCACTTCGGCATCGAAGCCGCGGAGCGCGTACTCCCAGCCGGTGTTCGAGGTCTGCTGAATGAAGAGGCTGGTGTCGGAAAGCAGCGCCGCGAACGAACTGCTCTGACTGACGAAATCGCGCTCGTTCGTAGGAACATAACCATTGGCGCGAATGTCGAAATCGGGATGCAGCGCCTCCAAGCCGAATGCGACCTGGTTGAAGCTGCTGTCGAGGCGGGTGTGTCGATGATCGAAGCCGACCCAGACGCCTAGATTCCAGCCGCCGCCGTGCATGACCCGGTAGCCAACCGCCAGGTTGCCTTCCTGGACGTCGCCTTCCAGCAACCGCCCTCTGGCATCGATGAACGCCAGACTGCCCCCCTGCTGCCAGAGCGGCGCCCATCCCGCCACCTCGCCGCGCGACTGCGTGTTCGACGCGTAGCCGCCCACTTCGAGCCAGGGCGCCCACTTGGCGATATTGGAGCCGGGCTGGTCGGCGAACGCGATCCCGCAGCTCAGCGCTCCGATGAGGCTAGCGATAGCAATGGACCTGGCGTGCAACATGGGGACCCCCACCCTACCCAAGGCATTGCCAATGTCATTCACCACCGCCGAATGGATGAATCACCAGCGTATAGAGCTGTAATCATGCTACGGATCTTGGGCAATCTCATTCGGAACCTCGCGTCTCATTCTTCAGGACTTGTGTCCCCTCGACCCTATGGCGTCGTGCCCAAGCAGGGCTGGTGCCTCGGGAAGTGATGCGGGAGACGAGGCAGCGGCGTTGCTTTTAGGGAGCCCGCAGGGCGAGAGCCGTGCAACGCCGAATGGATCCCTCGTCCACAGGACGTCCAGAGGGGCGACGACGAGGGAATCGGTCTTGGGCCGGCTCGACGTTGGTTCGGGTTCGAACTGTCGAACGGACAGGATCCGAGGTTCGTCGGCATCGACAGAATGGCGGTGAAGGCGCTGCTTGCGAAGGACCCCGACAGTGATCTCATCAAGGGAATGAAGGTCAAATTCGCCTCGCTCGGTAGGGACGACGAGGTCGAGGGCCTGACTGGTGCCGACCGAGGCGAGCGCTCGGCCGGTCGCACGAACCATCGCAACGGCTATCGCGTGCGCGACTGGTGCACCGGCGTCGGCATCGTGCCGGTGGCGATCACCAAGCTCGCCAAGGGCTCAAATTTTCCGTCATTCCTGGCGCCTCGCCGATCCGCCGACAAGGCGCCGGTCGCGGTCTTCCTGGGGGCGCATGTGCACGGCGTATCGAAGAGGTCGCCCTGCGCAAGCGCTCGTTGCCTGGGGCGGCTCAGATCGACGGGGGCACGATCGCGGTGCGATCCGGGCTCAAGGTTCGGCGCCGAATGGCTGCGCGAACGGCAATCCCGTCAGGGCCACGGCACGATCGCCCTCGGGCAGGGCCGCAACGAGCCCTCGCGTGCCGTCGGCAATCTCCGAGCGAACGAGCCCGACGCCGATCATCCGCCCGAAGCGGCGCGACCAGGCGATCTCGGCGATGTGCCCAACCGTCTCGCCCGAGAGAGCGAGCGCGACCGGATGGCCGACCGGATCCCTCGCCGCACCTTCGATGAGTAGGCCGACCCGGCGCCGCTCAATTCCCTTCTCCGCTATTGCCGCAAGCGCCTTACGCCCGACGAAATCGTGCCTCGCATCGAGGTCGATCATCGCCCCGAAGCCCATCTCGAACGGGTTCGCCGGGTGCGTCTGCCAGCGCATGTCGGCGCCATAGGAGATGAGCCCGCTTTCCAGTCGCTCGATGTCGTTCGGAGCCCCGGGTCCGATCCCGTAGGCCGCACCGACCGCCTTCACGCGCTCCCAGAGGTCGTCACCGAGGCTCCCGTCCTGCAGATAGAGCTCGAAGCCACCCTGCTTCGACCAGCCCGAGCGCGCAACGACGAGCGGAATGTCGTCGAGCCGCGTCTCGCGGAAGGCGAAGTAGGCGAGATCGCGTACCCATTGGCCGAAGAGGGCGACGGCGACCTCGATCGCATGCGGCCCCTGGATGGCGAGTGGCGAGACGTCGGGCTCGCTCACCCTGACATCGAGGCCCCTCTCGCGCCCGATCGCTGCCGCCCAGAGGTGGATGTCGCTGTCCGCGACCGAGAGCCAGTATCGATCCTCGGCGAGCTTGAGCAGGACCGGATCGTTGATGAGGATGCCGTCGTGATCGCAGAGCGGAACATAACGCCCCTGCCCGATGCGGGTTCCGGCAAGGTTGCGGGGCGTCAGGTATTGCGCGAGGGCACCGGCATCGGGACCGCGCAACTCCACCTGACGCTGCGCCGCCACGTCCCACATGACCACACCCTTCAAGAGCCGGTCGTACTCGCCGTCGGGATCGCCGAAATGGCCGGGAATGAACATGTGGTTGTAGACGGAAAAGCAGCGTACGCCGTCGCGCACGGTCGCATCGAAATACGCCGACTTGCGGATGTTCGACCCGATCCCGATCGCAAAGTTCATGGCCCGTCCCCGTCGCTCCCACCTCGAGCCTTCTGCCCGACGGAAACGTCACAGCACGTCCCGCACCTCGGCGCCAGCCTCGGCCCTCGCCGATCCCACTGCTCGATCGACGACGAGCGACTTGCCCCGCGGCGAACCGAAGTCGTCGCGGCAGGTCTCGGCGAACACCTGCACGACGCGCCGGCGTGACCTGGGCGTTGTGGACGTGGAGCTTGCGGTTCTTGTATTTCTCGGGAACGGTATCGATGCCGCCGAAATTCACCATGTCGAGCGCACCGCAGGAGCCGACGTCGGGCATCTTGGTGCGGATCGTGGCGCCGAGGCGATCCGCACCCGCGCTCATGACGCCGCCCATGTGCAGGTCGGCGATCTCGGTGGTGGTCGAGTCGATCATGCCGACGAGGCGACCGCTGTCGGCCGGATTCTCCATCGTCCGGCCGCCCGTGCCCGTCGCATGGAATACGAGACACTCGTAGCGGTCGCCCAGTTTCTCCACCATGCGTGTCACGCAGGGCGTCGTCACGCCGAACATCTTGAAGCCGATTGCCGGTTTGTCCTTGGTCTTGCCCCTGCCGGCCGGGATTTTTCCCTTAGATCGCCCCCGCCAGCATGTACGCCGCGTTGCCGAGGACGATGCGCGAAATCGCATTAGGGCCGGCGACATCGACCAGCTTCACAGGCACGCGACGGGCCAAGAGGATCGACCTGATGAAGTCGAGATCCTCGAACTTGGTGTCGCAGGTCCCGACCACAACGGCGAACCCGTCCTCCTTCGAGCCGATGGCCATGGGCTTTCCTCCACGCTGTAGCGAGCGGTTTGTTCGCCAGACCGAGTAGCGCTCGCTCGCGCGTCCAGTCCCTTCGAGCGTAGATTTCACCAGGTGGAACGCGAGGCGGTGACATGGAATCCCAGGTCAAGACCGTCCGTGGCCTCGAACGGAGCTTGCGAGTGCTTGCCGCATTGCAGGAAGCCGGTCCGCAGTCTTTGGACGAATTGCACCGCAGGTGCGGCCTCGCCAAGGCCACGCTCTTGCGCCTTCTCAAGACACTGCACGAGCAGGGCTGGGCGAACCGCCGCCTGGCGGATGCGCGCTGGTATGCGAACCCGGCACCACTGATGCGGGCGCACGCGTCCGGCCTGCCCAATTCTCGCCTGACCCAAGCGGCAGCGCCGGTTCTGGCGGAGCTGTGCCGCAAGGTGATCTGGCCTTCCGATCTCTCCGTGCGCGTCGGCTCGCACATGGAGCTGACGGAGACGAGCCGCAGCTATTCGCATCTGACGCTGGCACGCATCACCGTCGGTTTCCCGATCGACATGCTACGGTCGGCTCCGGGCCGTGCCTATCGCGCCTTCTGCCGCGACGAGGAGCGGAACGAAATTCTTGCAACGCTGCAAGCAAGCGATTCCCCATCGGAAAGTCTGGCGAGCAACCGTAGCTTCATCTCCCGGTTGATCGAGGAGTCGCGCGAGCAAGGTTACGGGGCCCGGGAGCGGAGCTGTGGCGGACATATTTCTCTGCCGCTCTCGCGCTACGATGACGGCGTCAATACCATCGCCGTGTCGATCCAGCGCGAAGGTCGGGTTCTGGGATGCATCAACATCGTCTGGATCAGGACTTTTCTCGATCAGGCCGAGATGGCACGACGCCATCTCGGTGATCTCGAGACCGCCGTCGAGCGGATCGCCGACGCGTTCGCCTAGGTCATGATCGAGTGACGCGGCGTTGGCTCGCGCACCGGAACTCGCCGATCTGGTGGAACACGGTGAGGATGGTCTGTCGCAGGCTCTGGCCGAGCGGCTCGCAATGCACCCGATTTCGCACTGGCAGTCGCGGTTCCGCACCGGGTCGACGGAAAGCGTGTCGAGGTTCATGAAGTACTGAGCATGGCCGCCGTTTAATACCTCGTCGAAATAGCGCCAAGCATGTGCTGCGGGGCGCTGGACAGGCGCGAGCAAATCGATGGGCTCGCGGATGGTATCGCGGACAGCTTCATAGACTGCCCCATACGGCTCCGGATCGGCTCACGCCTCGGCAAAGGTCACGGGCGCGCTGTAAAGATCCTCGTTCATGGATGATCCGCTCATCGTTGCCCGCATGACGGTGGAACCGGCAGGCTAGGGCCTCGCTCTGCGGCGTAGTTCATGGCAGTCTGGGTACGGAGGGACAAGCCAGGGGCGACGTTTCAGGGGCAATATGAAAGACGAGACGCGGATCAACCCGGGTGCATCTCCAATCGAATTGGCGCAATTGGCTAGCGCCCTTGGTCTGCGACCCAGCTTGGCCAAAAATAACTCAGAACCAGGGCAATTCAGAATGAAATGGTTTCGCGGCCAGCCGATGGCGAGTGCGCGGACAAGCCATCGATCCGAAGTGACCGACTTCAAGCCCCCGCCATGCAGACCGCTGTTTTTTCTCTGCCGCGACGGACGTTCTCATAGTTCGCCTGCATCTGCTGGCCGGGCTCGGTCTCGTAGCGAACGACGGGCTCAGGCACCGGCGCCTTGGCGGCTCTCGCTGTCCGGGGGGCTCGCGCTGCCCTCGCTCCAGGGCGCCCGGGCCGCCGTGGTCAGGTCGCACCCGGCCAGCATCGTCTCGATGGCGCGCCGCGAACCCTTGAGATGGAAATTCACCGCTCGGCCCGGATAGGCGACAGTGCCGCCCCTTCCCGCCATCAGTCGGGTGACGACGGGTTGGTTGGGCGCGAGCGGGAACTCCAGTCTCTCGTAGAGGCCAAGGTAGTTGGGAATAGCGTCGACGAGGTGCTGCTCGCCATCGATGGTGATGGTCACCGGGATCGGCCCGGCGGGCTGACCATCGGGAGAGAGAAAATCGATGCCGCCCTTCAGCATCCTCGTGCCGGGCTCGCAGGCAAGGCTGAGGACGGCGGCCGGCTCCTCCTCGTTGCATGGGGTGATCGCGGCATAGCCGCTGCCGTTGCCGTCACTGTGGCCGGACCAGGCGGCGGCGTCGTGGCATCGCCCCTCGAACGTTCGCGCGCTGGCGGACTGCGCAAGAACGGGCGCGGTGAACGAGGCGCCGAGAATACCGAGGAGTGTGAGAAGGAGTGTGCCCGCCGCGCAAAGTCGGAGCCGGCCGGCGCGCCGTCGCGGCGACGCCCCCGCGACCAGCCTAACGACCGGCGAGCGCCCACCTGCCGGCGGTGCGCCGGTGCGACCGGATGAGTGCTCTTTCTCGAAACCCGTACAGACCATCGGAAAAACCACCCTTATCTCGCTCGCGACCATTCGAAGCCGCGATCTTGGGGGCGTATGGGCTGCCGATCAACCGCCTACAGCACCGATGTCTACGCGGCAGAGCGTTCCCACGCGTGCAGGATCAAGGCCGCTTCGGCACCAGGCCATTCAAATGGCTCAGATTTTGACATTCTTGCCAGTGGGTGCACGAGCGCGATTGCGGAACCGGTTTTCAAGGCGGCGCCGAACCGACAATTCCGAAATCGAGCGGCACTTCCGGCAAGACGGAGCGCGAGGAGACGGCGCCAAGATGGCGAGGGCCTGTTTCACCATTGCGACGCTGGTGGCGCTGGCGCTATCGGCGGGCGCTGCACATGCTCAGGCACCGTTCGGCTTTCCACACGAGGACTTCGGCAAGGTCGCGCTCTCGCGTGCGAAGACCGTCGCAGGCGAGGCGCTCGAAGTCGGGGTCGGGCATGTCCGGCTGGCCGACCCCGACCTGAAGACGCTCGAAGTGTTGGAACTCACCGGCGGCAAATGGCTGCTCACCGCCACCTTCAAGGACGACGACCCGGTCGCCGCCGCGCCGTTCGAGGTCCGCACATTCTCGCTCGCCTTCCTCTCGGCGCACACGTGACGGCGCGCTCGAGCCCAAACTTTTCCCTCCACACCCGATTCCTGCAAACGGTCGGACCACGGCCAGGACCGTGCCAATTGGCTGACGCCGCTTGGGGAGCACCCCAAGGTCATCATCACGGCGGCCGCCCACGCCAGCGTGGCGAGCCTAAGCGATGGCCACGCGGGCCGGAGATTACAGGGTCGCCGCTGTGTGGTAGCCTCGCCGGAGCTCGCGGGTGGGCGCCGACCGACACGTGCTTTTGACCCATTCCGGCTGCGAGTAAATGCAGCATGTTTGACCGGTGGTCGGGCGCCCTGAAGGTGCTTCAGTGATGCTAAGCAGGTCAATGCTGATCGCCCTTTCGTTGCTTTCGGTCACCCCGGCCCAAGCGCAGGCCCCCGACCCTGCCTGGACCGCCTGCCGTGCCGCGCCGACTCGGGCCTGCGTTCTCGCGGAGGCCACGCGCAGCGCTCGTGCCTTGAGCCAGGAGACATCACGCGCCGAAGGCTTCGACACCATCGTGCGGGCGCTGACCGAGGGGCAGCGCTTGGAGGAAGCGCTCGCGCTGTCGCATACCCTCCGCCAGCAAAGCGCCAGCCTGCTCGTGCGTATCGGCCTCGTTGCTGCTCTTGCCAAGGCGGGACGCTTCGCCGAAGCGGACCAGACGGCAACGGCCATCTTGAATCCCGGCTGGCGGGCCGTCGCGGAGCTGGCCGTTGCCCAAGCACTCGCCGCGAGAAGCGACATCGCGGGGGCAAGGGCGAAAGCGGCGTTCGCGCTCCAACTTGCCAAGGGCGCCGGCCAGCCCGGCGACTTCGCTTTGCCGCGCATCGCGACCGCCATGAGCCAATGGGGCGACGCCGATGAGGCGATCGAACTGGTGCGCGCCATTGCCTCGCCGGACTGGCGACTGCGAGGCCTCGTCGATATCGCGAAGACCTTGTCGGTGTCGCATCCCAATCAGGCGCTCGAATTGCTGCGAGATGCGTCCAAGGTCGCGTCCGCGCAGGGAAACCCCGTCTGGACCGTCTACGAAATGCGCGATGTCGCGGTCGTGCAGGCGGCTGCGGGCGGCAGAGAGGAAGCGCGCGCGACATTCGAGCGGGCGGCCGACGCTGCCCGGCGCTTCGACGATCAGGGCTCCCGCGAGACGTTTCTCGAGGTGGTCGGTATCGGCCTGGCCGAAGCGGGATTGACGGCCGAGGCCCTCGACCTCGTGCGCTCCATGGGCGGCGACTGGCCGCGCGTCAGGATCGCGACGGCGGCGGGCGTTGTCGAAGCGCAGGCGGGGCGAAAGGTCGAGGCAGCTGCGGCCTTCAAACTTGCTTCGCATGCCGCCGAGGAGGGTCGGCCAGCGGCTCGGCCCTTCCTCCATGCCCATATCGCCGACGCCGAGGTTCGCGCAGGCCTCAACGAGCGCGCTCAGAATTCACTCGATCGGATGGACAGGGCGGCCGCTCTGGTCGAGGGAACTCACCGCGCGGGTGCAATGGCGATGGCGGCGATGACGCGCATCCGGCTCAACGGAGGCGATGCAGAAGCGGCATTGGCGTTGATCACGGAACAAGGCGCCCGTGATGCGGCGCTGCGAACGCTTGTCGAGGAGCACTTGAAGGCAGGCCGGCTCGACGCGGCAAGAGCTGCCGCCCTTCGCCTCTCCACGCCCTTGGATCGCGGATATCCGTTGAGCCTTGTTGCGATCGCGCAAGCCAAAGCGGGCAAAGTCGACGATGCGCTCGCCTCGCTCGATGAGATGCTGGCGATCCACTACCGCCGTGTCGACGCCCTCGCCGCGATCGCCGTAGCGCTGGCGAACTAGACGGTAAACTCGCTTTGGATGGTATTGTGGATGGCTATGCGGAAGGAATCGCCAGGGGAGGGCGGAGCGGTTCGAAGCTTGCTTCGGGCACAGTGAGCGAACCACATATGCCACCCTCGTCCCCAAGGGCTGATCAATAGGCTTTCCCAGAGATTACGACCGACGGGAGCGGGACGTCCCATGGCCCACTCGCCCCGTGGTTCGCGATCACCCGCCGGGCGACGGCCGCGCGGATGGCCGCCTTGTTCGCATCGGGCTGCGGCCGCAGCAACGCGCCACCACGCACCGTCCCGTCCTTGAAGAGATCGAACGGGGCTGCCGGATCCTCGATCCGCCAGCGGCTGTTGACCTGAGGGAGCCGGAGATCGCCGAAACCGATCGCCGCCGCGCCGTTCGCCGTCCGCACATTCTCGCCCGCCATCCTCTGGGCGGACATGTGACCGCGCGCAAGCCGGCACTTTTTCATCCGCACCCCATGCCTGCAGTCGTTCGGCAATGGCTGGCAGCAACCACGATTTTCCATTCGCCCCGATCCGCCGACCTCCCATTCCGCGACCGATGCCGCGGCGCTGGCGATGACGCGCGTCAGCTTCATGGTCGGATGCACCCGGCCCGCGCCACCAATCCCCTGACGTTCCCGACGCCCCAGGCGCCGCCGCGCCGCGTCCTGATGCTGCGCCGTGTGAGCTCGGCGGCAATCGCCCGCAGCGAGACATGCCCCTTGGACCGGATGTCGGCGAGGACCGGGGCGAGGTCCCGTGCGAAGGCGTCGGCGTTGGCGGTGACGGCGGCGTGGAGCGCGCTGCCGCCCTTGCCGGCGCGGC
>WGLQ01000033.1 GCA_016125495.1 Hyphomicrobiales bacterium
CATCTGCCCATACATGGCGAGGCCCTTGCGGTCGAGTTCGTTGAAATGGTCCCAGGTCGCCCAATGTGGCACAAGGTTCGAATTCGCAATGAGCACGCGGGGTGCATCGACGTGGGTGCGGAACACCCCGACCGGCTTGCCGGACTGGACGAGCAGGGTTTCATCGTCGCCAAGGGTTTTCAGCGTTGCGACGATGAGATCGAAATCCGCCCAGGTCCGCGCCGCCCGTCCGATGCCGCCATAGACGACCAACTCGTGCGGGTTTTCGGCCACATCAGGATGCAAATTGTTCATCAGCATCCGCATTGGCGCCTCGGTTGCCCATGATCGAGCCGAGATCGTGCTCCCCGTCGGGGGATAGACGTCGCGCATGTTGTGACGCGGGTTGCTCATCCCATTCCTCCTCCTTGATAGTCTCACCGGGTCCCCGCGCTCAGGAGAGAAGGTGGCCCGCGATGATGTTACGCTGAATTTCCGATGATCCCTCGTAAATCCGCATGATCCTGACGTCCCGCACGAGCCGTTCGATGCCTGTCGCGCGCATGTAGCCGTAACCGCCGTGGATCTGGAGTGCACCGTCCGTTACCCGTCCCACCATCTCCGATGCCGCGAGCTTGGCCATCGCGGCCGCGAGCGAGAATCGACCGCCGAGCCCGCGCTGACGCGCCGCATCGAGCCCCAGAAGTCTCGCCCGCTGGAGATCCAGCGCCATGTCGGCGAGCATCCAGCCGATCCCCTGGCGGCGCGCGAGTGGTTCTCCGCCGATCCGCCTCTCGCGCGACCAGTCGATGGAGAGATCGAGCGCGCGCCGTGCGGTTCCCGTACACATCGCAGCGACCTCGATCCGCCCGTTGTCCAGCACCTTCATCGCCGTGCGAAATCCGCTCCCCTCTGACCCGAGCATCCGTTCGGCGGGCACCACGCAGTCGATGTCGATCTCGAAGACGTGTCCGCCCCTGAGCCCCATCGTCTCCTCTGGACGGCCGGGAACGAAACCCGCCGTGCCGCGCTCGACGAGAAATGTGCTGATACCGCGATGGCCCGCGCCCGGATCACTCACGGCGAAGACGATCGTGAAATCCGCGTATCCGGCATTGGAAATGAAGCACTTGCGACCTCGCAGCCGCCAGCCGTCCGAAACCGGCTCCGCGCGTGTTCGCATGTCGGCGGGATCCGACCCGGCACCTGGTTCGGTCAGTGCGAACGCACCGAGCAGAGTGCCCGCGCCAGCCCGTGGAAGGAATTCGCGTCGCAACGCATCACCGCCAGCGATCAGGATCGCATCCGTCGCCAGAAAGTGCGCCGTCAGCGCCGAGACCGTCGAACCACAACCCGCCGCGATCGCCTCCACCACCCCGTAGAGCGCGGTTGGAGAGATCCCCGGTCCACCATATTCCTCCGGCAGGTTCGCCCCGAGCACCCCGATTTCACCGAGTCCCGACAGTTGCCGGTCGACCCAGATCGCGGACCGGTCCGTCTCATCGGCGAGCGGCGCAATCGCCTCCGAGACATACCGCCCGACCGTCTCCAGCAGGAGCGCTTCGTCCCCGTCTATGAGATGCTCGAGCCCGTTCATCTCTTTCGCTCTCCCTGATCGCAACCAGGGCGGATCGCGCCCTCCGCGACAAGGCGTGCACAGGTTTCCTCCGACACTCCCACGAGCGAGCGCAGCACCTCGAGCGTGTCGGCACCTTCGAGCGGAGCCCCTCGATCCGCACCAAATTTCACTCCATCGAAGCGCACCGGCTGGCCGACGTTGGCAACAGTCCCGAGGCTTGCATGCGGCAACCGCTCCACGAGCCCCCGTGCACCGGCGTGCGCGCCAGCGCTGGCCTCCGCGATGTCGAGAATGGGGGCTGCTGCGATCCCCTCCCTGCTCAGTGCCGCGACCAGTTCTTCGACCTCGAGCGTTTCGGTCCATGCCTCGATCAACGGTCTGAGGACCGCTTCGTTGCGGGTTCTTGCTTCGTCACTCGCAAAGCGCGGATCGTTCCCGAGGCCCGCGTGTCCCAGCAGCGCGGCGAACCGCCCGAACTGGGCCTCGTTCAACACCGCGATAACGACATGACCGTTCCTTGCGCGATAAGCGCCGAATGGGGTCGAGAGCGGGTGGCGGTTCCCGACGCGTTCCGGGACCCGCCCGGTGAACTGGTGCACCGCATGCGAAGTCGGCAGGAGTGAAAACAGGGAATCGAACATCGCGACGTCGATATGGGCCCCCTCCCCCGTCCGCTCACGGCGCAGCAGCGCCGCCAGGATCGCCCAGGAGGCAAAGAGCCCGGCCGCCAGATCACCGAATGATTCGCCGACCTTGAGCGGCGCACCACCCTCCTCTCCAGTCGCGGCCATGAGCCCTGAAAGCGCCTGCACGATGAGATCGTAGGCCGGCCGATCGGCAAACGGCCCATCCTGCCCGAAACCCGATATGCTGGCATAGACGAGGGAGGGCTTCTCTTCCCGCAGCTCCGTCGGTCCGAGCCCGAGGCGCGCCGCGACGCCGGGACGGAAATTCTCGACCACGACGTCGCACGAGAGCGCGAGTTGCCGTGCGAGTGCCCGCGCCTCGGCGTGCTTGAGATCGAGAACGACGCTGCGCTTACCCCGGTTCATCAGCAGGAACAGAGCGCTTTCACCCGTAACGAACGGGCCGATGTGGCGGTAATCATCCCCACCCGGCGGCTCGAGCTTGATGATGTCCGCACCGAGATCGCCGAGCAGCGCGGTCGCAAACGGCCCCGCCATCACGCGCGTCAGATCGAGCACGCGAATGCCGGCGAGCGGCGCTGTGGCGCCGCCCGGGCCCGGCCCGTCCCCATGCCGCGCAGCATCCGTCATCCGCGCGCCCCCGCCAATTGCTCCGCGACCGCCTGGAGCCGGGCGAGCACACCCGCCAGCGCCTCGCGCAAGCGCGTCGCCTTGCCATCGTCCCAGCTCCAGGGCGCCTTCTCGAGCATGTAGGCCGACTGCGCCAGCTCCATCTGGATGGCGTGGAAGCCTTCGAGCGGACGACCGTAGTGCCGCGTCGTCCAGCCCCCTTTGAACCGGCCGTTGAGGACACTGGAGTATCCCTCCGTCTCACGGCACGTCCCGACCACGGCCTCCTCGACGGCCGCATCGCACGTCGTGCCCCCGTTGGTTCCGACGTTGAAGTCCGGCAACACCCCCTCGAAGAGGAAGGGAATACGCGACCGGATCGAGTGGCAGTCGTAGAGAAGGGCGACCCCGTGGCGGGCCTTGACCCGCGCCAGTTCACCAGCCAGCGCCGCATGATAGGGCACGTGCCAGGCGAGTCGGCGCCGTTCGATCTCATTGGGACCGGGCTCGCGGCCCTCGAGATAGATCGCGTTGCCATCGAAATCCGTCAGCGGACAGAGCCCCGTCGTGTTCTGGCCCGGATAGAGAGAAACGCCGGTTGGGTCGCGATTGGCATCGATGACGTAGCGATGAAAATTCGCCTTGACGACCGTCGCCCCTTCGAGGAGCCCGTCGTAGAGGCGGTCGATGTGCCAGTCGGTGTCCGCGAGCCCCAGCCCTTGCGCGTTGAGCGCATCGGCCACCTCGGGCGGGACATGGGTGCCGACGTGAGGCATCCCGAGCACGACGGGCCCATCGCCAGGCACGACCGTGACCGCTTCCATCAGTTGTCCTCCATGACCAGAAGGGGAGCGGAACCCGTCGCAAGCTCGAGCGCCCCGGAGCGCACCAGTGCCGCGGCCGCCGCGATATCGCCCGACACGATGCGATCCTGCCCGAGCGTCGCGACCTCGACGCGCAGGGCCGCGAGAGCCCTTTGCAGTGCCGGACTGGTTTCGAGCGGTGCACGGAACTCCACCCCCTGGGCGGCGCACATGGCCTCGATCCCAAGAATGTGTTCGAGGTTGGCGTTCATCTGTCCCAGCCGGCGCGCGCCGTGCGCGGCCATGGACACATGATCCTCCTGGTTGGCGGAGGTCGGCGTCGAATCGGTCGAGCAGGGCGTCGCCAAGTGCTTGTTCTCGCTCATCAGCGCCGCCGACGTCACTTCCGCGATCATGAACCCGGAATTCAATCCCGGGTCTGGTGTGAGGAACGGCGGCAAATCGTAGCTGAGGGTCGGGTCGACCATGAGAGCGATGCGCCGTTGCGCGATCGAGCCGATCTCGGCGATGGCGAGCGCCGTCTGGTCGGCCGCGAAGGCAACCGGTTCGGCATGGAAATTCCCTCCTGAGACGATCGAACCGGAGCCGGCGAGAACGAGCGGATTGTCCGTGACCGCGTTGGCCTCGGTCCGCAGTGTGCCGGCGACCGAGCGAAGGAGGTCGATGCAGGCCCCGGCAACCTGCGGCTGGCAGCGGATGCAATAGGGATCCTGCACCCGGCTGTCGTCATCGCGGTGGCTCTCGCGGATCTGCGAGCCTGCCATCAGCCGGCGCATGCTCGCGGCCGCCTCGATCTGACCGCGATGGCCGCGAAGTTCGTGGATCTCCGTCTCGAGCGGCGCCGTCGATCCCATGATCGCGTCGGTGGAAAGCGCCGCCGTCACGAGCGATGCGCTCGCCGAACGCCAGGCCGAAAACAATCCCGAAAGCGCGCATGCCGTCGAGAACTGCGTGCCATTGATGAGCGCCAGTCCCTCCTTGGCGCCGAGCGCGGTCGCTTGCAGCCCGGCCGCCTTCAGTGCCGCACCGCCCGGCAGCCGCAATCCGGCAAAGTGCGCTTCACCCTCCCCGATCATCACGGCGGTCATGTGCGCAAGCGGCGCGAGATCACCCGAGGCACCGACCGAGCCCTGAACCGGCACAACCGGAATGACGTCGCGCTCGATCATTCCCTCGATGAGTTCTATGAGCTCCCAGCGCACCCCCGACGCACCACGTCCGAGGGAGAGCAATTTGAGTACCATCATCAATCGGACGAGCGCGGGCTCCATCGCCTCACCGACACCGGCCGAGTGTGAAAGAATGAGATTGCGCTGCAGCTGCGCCGTATCCTTCGCCGCGATCTTGACGCTGGCCAGCTTGCCGAACCCGGTGTTGACGCCATAGACCGGCGCCCCGCCCAGCGCCGCCTCGGCGACGAGGCGTGCCGATGCCTCGACCGCCGGACGCCAAGTCCTCGCGAGCCGCACGGGGCGATCGCTGCGATAAATTTCCTCGAGTTGCCCGAGACGTGCCGACCCTGGAACCAGCTCGACGACACTCATTCACGCCCCCTCGAAAATGCGCGCATGCAACGGATTGAACCCGATCCGGTAGGCGAGTTCCGCCGGATGCTCGACGTTCCAGATCGCGAGGTCCGCCCTCCGGCCCTTCCCGATGACGCCTCGATCCGAAAGGCCGAGTGCGCGCGCCGCCTCACGCGTCACACCAGCGAGCGCCTCCTCCGGGGTCATGCGAAAGAGCGTGCAGGCCATGTTCATCGCCAGCAATAGCGAGGTCATGGGCGAGGAGCCGGGATTGCAGTCGCTCGCCACCGCCATCGCGACACCCGCCCGGCGAAGGAGCCCGATCGGCGGCAACTGCGTCTCGCGCAGCGTGTAGAAGGCGCCGGGGAGAATGACCGCGACCGTTCCGGCCGCTGCCATCGCCGCTGCACCCTCCTCGTCGAGATGCTCGAGGTGGTCGACCGAAAGAGCCCCGTAACGAGCCGCGAGCGCCGCACCGCCGAGGTTGGAGAGCTGCCCGGCATGCAATTTGACGGGCAACCGCAACTCGCGCGCGACGGCGAACACCCGCTCGATCTGGGCGGGAGAAAAAGCGATGCCTTCGCAGAACCCGTCGACCGCATCGGCGAGACCGGCCGCATGCGCCGCCCTCAAAGCCGGTATGCAGACGTCGTCGATGTAGCGGTCCGCCTCGCCCTTGTGCTCGGGCGGTACCGCATGGGCGCCGAGAAAACTCGTGCGCACTTCGACCGCACGCTCCCGCGCGACCTGACGAGCGACGCGCAGCATGCGAAGTTCCGTTTCGACGTCGAGCCCGTAACCCGATTTGATCTCCAGCGTGGTCACACCTTCCGCGATGAGCGCATCCGCCCGCGCCAGCGTCGCCGCAAGCAGCCCCGCCTCGCTCGCTCCGCGTGTCGCAGCCACCGTCGAGACGATGCCGCCGCCCGCCCGCGCGATCTCCTCATAGCTCGCCCCTTCGAGCCGCATCTCGAATTCCCGGGCGCGGTTGCCCCCGAACACCAGGTGTGTGTGGCAATCGATCAGCCCGGGCGTGACCAGCCGGCCGCCCTGATCCTCCCGCGCAAAGCTCGAGAAGCGGTCCGGGCACTCGACCTGCGGCCCGACCCACGCGATCCGCTCATTGTCGATCGCGATGGCGCCATGCGTGATGAGCCCGTAGGACCCCGCGCCGGCCCGCATCGTGGCGAGCGTCGCATTCGTCAGAAGTTTCGGCGACACCGCTTGTCTCCACGTGCTGCGGCCGAAAAGGCCCGGCGGGGGGTTGATCGTGAGGGAGCGCGGGTTTATTATGTCTGCACATATTAACATGTCAAGCGGGGATCGCGATGACGACGATCTGGGCGGAGCAGGCGTTGACGCCAGAGGGCTGGCGCCCGGACGTGCGGGTGGAAATCGGCGATGATGGCCGTATCGAGAAGGTCACGCCTTCGAGCCCGTCACGCGCCAGGCGGGGCAAGACCACGCGCGTCGGCATCCTCCTTCCCGCCCCGACGAACCTGCACAGCCACGCCTTCCAGCGCGCCATGGCCGGGCTGACCGAGCGCCGCGGTCCGGACCCGCGCGACACCTTCTGGACCTGGCGCCGCCTGATGTTCCGCTTCCTCGACCAGCTGACACCGGATCAGATCGAGGCGATCACGGCCTTCGTTCAGATGGAGATGCTCGAGGCCGGCTATGCCGCGAGCGTCGAGTTCCACTACCTCCACCACCAACCCGGCGGCCGCCCTTACGACGACCTCGCCGAACTCTCGGGCCGGATCGTCGCGGCGGCGGACCAGACCGGCATCGGCCTCACCTTGCTCCCCGTCCTCTATGAACACGGTGGCTGCGACGGACGTCCGCTCGGACCGGGTCAAGTCCGCTTCGGCAACGACGCGGAGCGCTTTGCAAGGCTCCTCGAAGGAGCCGGCAAGGCGCTCGCCCGCTTGCCGGCCGATGCCCGCATCGGCGTCGCCCCCCACTCGCTCCGCGCCGTCAGCCGCGAGAGCCTCGCCATCGCCGTCGGCCTCCAGCCGTCGGCACCATTGCACATGCACGTCGCCGAGCAGGTCGCCGAGGTCGAGGAGATCGTCGCCTCCTGGGGCGCCCGCCCGGCCGAGTGGCTCTTTGCCAATCATGATATCGGCACGCGCTGGTGCTTCATCCACGCCACGCAGATGAAGCCGTTCGAGACCCGTGCGCTCGCCCGCTCCGGCGCTGTCGCCGGCCTCTGCCCGATCACCGAATCGAGCCTCGGTGACGGTATTTTCGACGGCGTGAATTTTCTCGCCGCTGGCGGCACCTTCGGCGTCGGCTCCGATTCCAACATCCGCATCGCGCTGGCCGAGGAATTGCGCACCCTCGAATACTCCCAGCGTCTGCGCGACAAGGGCCGGGCCATGCTGGCAACGCCCGAAGCTTCGACCGGCCGCGTCCTCTATGAAGGAGTCTGCCGGGGCGGCGCCCGGGCCGCTGCCCGCGACAGCGGCGTGCTCGCGCCCGGCAACTACGCCGACCTTCTCGCCCTCGATGCCAAAGCCGTCGACCTCGAGGGCAAGCGTGGCGATACCCTCCTCGACAGTTACATCTTCGCCGGCGACGATCGCATGGTCGCCGATGTCTGGTCGGCCGGTCGCCATGTCGTGGTCGCCGGCCGCCATATCGCCCGCGATGCCATCATCGCGCGCTACCGCGCCGCCGTCGCCACACTCACGTCCGCCATCTGATGCGGGAAGGCATCACCGTGCGGTCCCCCCCACCCACCCCGGTCAACTCCTGGCAGACCATCCAGGCCGAAGTGATGCGCCGCATCGCCGAACGCATCTGGCCGGCCGGAGAACTCATTCCGGGCGAGGTCGAACTCGCCGAGGAATTCGGTTGCGCCCGCGCCACGGTCAACCGTGCGCTGCGTGAACTGGCGGAGGCCGGCATCCTCGACCGCAAGCGCCGGGCCGGCACCCGCGTCAGCGCCCTTCCCGTGCGCAAGCCGACCCTCGAGGTGCCCATCATCCGCCTCGAGGTGGAACGGCGTGGTGCGCGCCATGGCCATCGCGTCGTCGAGCGCACCAGCGCGCCAGCACCCGCCGCGGTCGCCTCACGCCTCGGGCTAACCGCCGGCAACCGACTGCTCCACCTGCGCACCCTGCATCTCGCCGGCAACCGCCCCTTCGCCTATGAGGACCGCTGGCTCAATCCGATCGCCGTTCCGGAGTTCTCCTCCGTCGACCTCGCCACCATCAGTGCCAACGAATGGCTTGTCCGCAACGTGCCCCTGACCACCGGTGATTTCCTCCTGATGGCGGTGAACGCGGACGAGACCGTGGCGGGACTTCTCGAAACAGACCCCGGCGCCGCCCTTTTCGTCGTCGAGCGCACAACCTGGTACGCGCGGCGCCCGATCACCTTCGTGCGCCTCGTCTACGCGCCCGGTTACACCATGGAGATGCACGTGTGATCCGGCGCACAGGTCGCGAGGACCGGCATCCTACCTCGGCTGCGCCGGCCTCACCGGCCAACTCGCGTCCGTGTCAGTCGCGTACTCGTCGGCCTTCTGGAAGGCCTCCCTCAGGGCGTCCGACCAAGCCCCGGAGAGCTTGCGAAAATAGGGATCGCTCGCATCGATGCGCCGTTCCTCGCCGACCTCCAGCGCATCCGTGCGATAGATGAGGAGATCGATCGGCATGCCGACGGAGAGATTCGAGCGCAGCGTCGAATCGAACGAGAGCAGCAGCAGTTTCGCCGCCTCCCCCATCCGCATGTCCCGCCGCGCGACGCGATCGAGGATCGGCTTGCCGTACTTGTGCTCGCCAATCTGGATGTAGGGCGTATCGTCGGTCGATTCGATGAAGTTGCCTTCGGTATAGATCTGGAAGAGGCGCGGCCGCTCGCCCTTGATCTGGCCGCCGAGAATGAACGAGGCATTGAATGCGCTCGCGGCCTCGAGCGCGGGCCCGTCGATCCGGCGCACGTCGCGCAGCGCCTCCCCGATCACCCGGGCGACACGGAACATGGTCGGCGCCGACATCAGCGTCTCGGCCCTCGCGTCGGCCGGTTCCGACTGCGCAACGCTCTCGTTCAGCGCCGAAATGACCGACTGCGTCACCGCGAGATTGCCCGCCGTGAGCAACACGAGCACCCGATCGCCCTTTCGTTCCCAGAGATGCAGCTTGCGGAAGGTCGAGATGTTGTCGACGCCCGCATTCGTCCGCGTGTCGGCGGCGAACACCAGACCGCGATCGAGTTTGAGACCGACGCAGTAGGTCATGCGTCCCCCCTTGCCGTCCGGCGATGGCCGAGCCTGCCCTAGCCCCGGTCATCCCGGGCGCCGCCAAGCCCTTACTGCGCGGCCTCCTCGACGGCAATATCCACCGTGAGCATCTCCCCATCGCCGCCGCGCCGTGTTCCGGTGATCGGCGCCGATCCCTCGGCATCGAAACCGCAGGCGACACGCACGTAGCGCTCCGACGGCGAGACCCCGTTGGCCGGATCGAACCCGACCCACCCGAGCCCGGCAACGAAGGCCTCGACCCAGGCGTGCTGCGCGACGGCGGGCGCCTGCCCCGCAACCGCGAGATAGCCGGTCACATAGCGGGCCGGCACTTCGATCTCGCGGGCTGCGGCGATGAAGACGTGCGAGAAATCCTGGCAAACGCCCCGACCGAGCGCGAAGGCCTCGCGGGCATCGGTGCCGGCCGCCGTCGCCTCCTGGTCGAAGGTCATGGCCTCGTGCAGCCGGACCATGATCGCATGCAGCCGCTCGAGGACATCACTGGAGGCGTTCTCGAGCGCCAGCGTCCGGATCGCCGCGTCCGAGCGCGTCAACGGCGTCTCGCGCAGGAACACGCCCGCCCGGCTCGCATCGTCCGTCAGCCCGATGACACCGTGCCGCTCCTCGGTCTCGACGAGCCCTTCCGCGACCACCTCGAAGCGATCGGCAGGGCCCGTGAACGACACGAGATGACAATGGTTCTGGAATGCATCGAGGTAGTGCACCGCACTCTCGATCCCGGGCGCCTCGATGCGCCAGGCTATTGTCCGCTGGCCCGGCGTGTCGCTCGGCGTCAGGCGCAGCCGCTGCACGCCATAGGCCACCGGCTGCTCGTAGACGTAGCTCGTCGCATGGCGGATCGATAATCTCATGGTCGGCGGACGGCCTCCGGTCGGGCTCGGCTCGGGCACGCAACGGGGCCCGGCTCAATTGAAGTGGTAGTCCTCGGCGATGCGCACGCCGAGCGCGTTGTTGCGCGCGGTGAAATCCATGAGGAACTCGTGCAGCCCGCCCTGGAAGACCTCGGTCATGCTCGTCGATGTCAGCCGCGAGAGCGTTGCCGCGCTCATATCGTGGCAGGCCATGCGCTCGCCATAGATCCGATCGAGCCCACTGAGCGAGCCGTCGATCCAATCGTAGGAAAAGCGCAGCGAGCGCGGCATCTGCGGCATCAGGATCATGAACTCGGCGATGTTCCAGGGCTTGTAGCCATCGTGGAAGACATGCCGGTAGGAGCGGTGCGCCGAGACCGAGCGCAGGATCATCTCCCACTGCAGCGTATCGATCTCTCCGCCCACCATGTCGGCGCGCGGCAGCAGCACGTAATACTTGACGTCGAGAATGCGCGCCGTCTGGTCGGCCCTCTCGACGAATGCCCCGAGCTGGCTGAAATGATATCCCTGATTGCGCAGCAGCGTTCCGAGCAGGGCGCCACGAAAGAGGAGGGCGCGTGATCTCACCCAGGTGAGGAATTCCGGCAGTCCGTCGCCGTGCACGCGTGCCCTGTCGACGGCCCCGAACTCGACCCAGGTCGTATTGAGCGCGTCCCACATTTCGCGGGTCACGGCGATGCGCACCGCCCTCGCGTTGTTGCGGGCCGCCTTGAGACAGCTCTCGACGGACGAGGGATTGTCCGGATCGAAAAGCAGGAAATCGACGACCGCGCGTTTGTTGAATTTGTCGTAGCGCTCGAGGTAGCGCTCGAGGCAGCCGGCCCCGGCGAGCGCGCTGCGCCATTCATCGCCCTCGGTCGACGAGCCCGCTGTCAGCATGATGCGGTAGCCGACCTCCACGAGGCGCGTCATGTTCTCCGCGCGCTCCATGTAGCGCGACATCCAATAGAGTGATGCGGCGGTGCGCCCCAGCATGCGCCTATTCCTCCAGCATCCGTGCCATCGCCACTTTCAATCCTCCAGCACCCAGGTGTCCTTGGTGCCGCCACCTTGCGAGGAGTTGACGACCAGCGAGCCTTCCTTGAGCGCGACCCGCGTCAGTCCGCCCTTCGTCAGGCGGATCTTCTCGCCGACCAGCACGTAGGGTCGAAGGTCGACATGGCGCGGCGCGATGCCGGCGGCCGTCATCGATGGACAGCACGAGAGCGCGAGCGTCGGCTGCGCGATATACTTGCTGGGTCGCGCCACGAGCCGCTCGCGGAAGGCCTCGATCTCGGCCTTCGTCGAGGTCGGCCCGACCAGCATCCCGTACCCCCCCGAACCGTGCACCTCCTTGACCACCAGCTCCGCGAGATGCTCGAGCACGTATTTGAGATGCTCGCTCTCGCCGCACCGCCAGGTCGGCACGTTGTTGAGGATCGGCTTTCGCCCCGTGTAGAATTCGACGATGTCGGGCACGTAGGAATAAACCGCCTTGTCGTCCGCGACGCCCGCGCCGGGGGCATTGACGATGGTGACGACACCCGCCCTGTAGAGATCGAAAAGCCCCGGCACGCCGAGGAGCGATTCGGAGCGGAAGGTCAGTGGGTCGAGATATTCGTCGTCGATGCGCCGGTAGACCACGTCGACCCGTGCACCTCCCCGCGTCGTGCGCATCTTGAGCAACCCGTCCTCGATGAAGAGGTCCGAACCGAATACCAGCTCGACACCCATCTGGTCGGCGAGGAAGGCGTGCTCGAAATAGGCCGAGTTGTGGATGCCCGGCGAGAGCACGACGATGGTCGGCTCGCCCTTGGCCGAAGCAGGCGCGACCGCCGCCAGCGTACGGCGCAGATTCTCCGGATAGGAATCGACCGGCGCCACCCGGTGCTCAGCCATGAGATCGGGAAACAGATACATCATCGTCTCCCTGTTCTCGAGCAGGTAGGAGACGCCCGAGGGCGTGCGCAGGTTGTCCTCGAGCACGAAAAACTCCTCGACGCCGGTGCGCACGAGATCGACGCCGACGATGTGCGAGTAGACGTTGCGCGGAGGACTGAAATTCAACATCTGCGGCAGGAACGCCAGGTTGCGATTGACGAGAGCCGCCGGGATCCGCCCGGCCCTCACGATCTCCTGGCGGTGATAGACATCGTGCAGGAAGGCGTTGAGCGCCCGCACACGCTGCTCGATGCCGCGCTCGAGAAAGCGCCACTCCGCCGCCGAAATGAGCCGCGGAATGAGGTCGAATGGAATGAGCCGCTCGCTCGCCTGTTCATCGCCGTAGACGGCGAACGTGATGCCGAGCCGGCGAAAGATTGTGTCGGCCTCGGCCTGTTTGGCGTGCAACAGGCTGAGCGGCTGAGCCTCGAGCCATTCGGCGAGCTGTCTGTAGACGCTGCGCACCCCACCGGTGGCATTGCGCATTTCGTTGAAGACGCCAGCGTAGGGGTCTCGCGGTTCTTCCCGTTTTGCCATGTGTCGCTAGGCTCTTCCCAGGCTGGCGGACCCGGTCGGCACCGCGCCGACCCGCCCGGTGATCCTAGGATGGCGATCGCCGCGCTGCCAAGCGCCTTGCGCGCATCAATTGTAGGCAATCGGAGCACGCGCGGTGCCGGCCCGCCGCGGCGCCGGCCCGGCGGTCCTCACTTCACGCCGAGCTTCTTCTGGAGCGACGTCGAGGAGGTCGTGTACTGGAACACCAGCTTCTGGTCCGGATGGATGATCCTGTGTGCCTCCTGGGCCATGAGTGCAGCTTCGTGGAAGCCCGAGAGGATCAGCTTCAGCTTGCCCGGATAGGTGTTGATGTCGCCGATCGCGAAGATGCCGGCCTCGCTGGTCTGGAACTTTGCGGTATCGACGGGAATGAGGTTTTCGTGGAGGTTGATCCCCCAGTCCGCGATCGGTCCGAGCTTCATCGTCAGCCCGAAGAACGGCAGCAGCCGCGTCGTCGGAACCTCGCGAGTGCCCTCCGGTCCATCGATCGTGACCGCCTCGAGCCGGCCGTCGGAACCCTTCAGCCCCTTCATCTGGCCGAGCAGGAACGAAACCTGCCCCGCCTCGACCTTCTCCAGCATCCGGCGAACCGAATCCGGCGCCGCCCGGAACTGGTCGCGCCGGTGCACGAGGGTGAGCGAACGCGCGATCGGCTGCAGGTTGAGCGTCCAGTCGAGCGCGGAATCGCCGCCACCGACCACCATCACATCCTGATCGCGAAAGTCGTCCATCCGCCGCACGGAGTAGAAGACGCTGGTGCCCTCGTAGGCTTCGATGCCGGGAAGCGGCGGGCGCTTGGGCGTGAACGAGCCGCCACCGGCCGCGATGACGACGACCTTGGCGATGAACGCTTCGTCCATGTCGGTGACGAGCTTGAAGCGCCCGTCGGCGAGTCGCTCGAGCCTGTCGACCCGCCGGTTGTAGTGGAACGTGGCGCCGAACGGCGCAATCTGCTCGCGCAGCTTGTCGGTGAGTTCCTGGCCGGTGATGATCGGATAGCCGGGAATGTCGTAGATCGGCTTTTCAGGGTAGAGTTCGGTGCACTGGCCGCCGGGACGGTCCAGGATGTCGATCACGTGGCACTTCACATCGACAAGGCCGAGTTCGAAGACCGCGAACAGTCCGCAAGGACCGGCTCCGACGATAACCGCATCGGTTTCGATCGGCGTGCCTGCCGTGGCCGTCCGGGGGCTGCTTGCTGTCGCCAGTCCGCTCTCGCTCATATCCCTCGTCCTTCGATCACGCGGGCATTCGCCCGCCTCCCTGTCACCCCCGCCTCGCGATCCGCTCTCAGTCGCCGTCCGCGCGCCCAGGTCGAATAGCGTCCGGCCGCGCCGAGGGCGCCGAAAATCGCCGATCCGTGGGGTGATGTTTCACATGGCGACCGGCATCCGGATCGTCATCCCATCGGCGCCCACGACTGCGGACCAACGGTCAACGCGATCCACACGTACGGGCCGCCGGCACCGGCAACGGCACTGACAACGGCACTGGCACCGCAAGGGTCACCATCGCGGCGCGCCGCGCGCCACGCCCCTCAGAATTGCTTCTCGGGCACCGTCACGCGCAAACCGTCGAGGGCCTCGGTCACCTTGATCTGACAGCTCAGCCTGCTCGACTCCTTCACCTCGAAGGCGAAGTCGAGCATATCCTCTTCCATCTCCTCGGCCTTGCCCGTGGCCGCCCGCCAAGCCTCGTCGACATAGACGTGGCACGTCGCGCATGCACACGCGCCGCCGCATTCGGCCGCGATGCCCGGCACATCGTTCTTGATGGCCGCCTCCATCACCGTCATGCCCGGTGCGGCATCGACGGTGAACTCTTTGCCATCGTGTTGAACGAAGGTGATCTGCACCATCGCTGAGGCTCCCAGGTTGCCAGCTGCTCGCCACCTGCCTAGCTGGCGTCGCGCGCCATCGCAATCGGCAAGATGGGGAAAGGCCTTGCATCGGCGTGGTGGCACTCATGACGCAAAGGCGCGCCATCGCTCGCCTCCGCCGCCGAATGGCGGGCGATCAACGCGCCGCGATCGCCCGGCGAACGCGCTCCAGCTCCGTATGCAGCCATTCGATCAGCGCCGCGCGATGCGCGTCATTACCCGGCCGGCCAGCGGCCTCGCAGTGTGCGGCAATCTCGCCGATGGCGAAGGCGCCGACCCCCCGCGCGGAACCCTTGATGCCGTGCGCGGCGGCCTTCCAGGCGGTTCCATCGGCGGCTTGCCCCAGGCCCGCGACGAGGCGCTCGGTCTCCGTCAGGAAGAGCGCGAGGATCTCGTCCTCGAGATTGCGATTTCCGAGTGTGTAGCGTGCAAGGTGCCCGAAATCGAGCACGGCCACGGAACGGACCTCCGCAAGCACCTCGTTCACCCCAGCCGTGGTCATTCGCTACCTCTTCGAGCACGCGTTCCGTTCGACGCCCCTGTCAGCGACGCATTCTCACCGACAACGGTTGGCAATTTCGCTACAGACGCCCGAAAAACGTGCACAGGCGCCCGCCCGATCGCGATTTTGCCCCAAACCTCGCCTAGCCCGACCAAGGTGGAAGAGTTGGGGAGTCCGGGTGATCACGGCCGCAGGGCCTCTGCTGGCCGGCGCCATCGTGCCCCGGGGAGGGGCGATGGCAGTTTCCGCAAATCGGCCTGGTGAGCCTCAGGCTCGCATCGCAATGGAGTGTGCGTCTTTTGGGGTGTGCCCTCCTCGAGTTGCCGTCACGCGACTGTGGAGATTGGGCGCAACCCCGAATCGGGCGAAGCTCCTGACTTGTACGTTCGGGTGATTGGGCTAAGCAGTGACGGATGGCGAGGGGCGGCACGCCCGCTGAGTGGGGAGCGTCCGCGTAGCGGGCTGGGACATGGCGCAGGGGAAGAGCATTCAGCCCGACGAGACGGTCCCGCCCGCGCCCGGCAAGGTCGCGGTCCCGGCACCGCAGGTGGGAGAGTCGCCCCGGCGCATCACGCGTCGTGAGGCGCGTCGTCGGTCGGCCGGCCCATCGCGCGACCAGATCGCCGCCAATGACGATGCGCCCTCCATAGGCGGCCTCATCTTCGCGCTCAACCAGCGACCGTCCTCGCAACCGTTCTATTTCGCCGCTGTCGCCACGGCCGTTTGGATCGTCGTCGGAGGCCTCCTCGGCTGGTCGTTCATGGCTTCCGAGTTCCGCGCCGCCGGCTCGCTCGCCGCCATCGCCGCCCGCCCCGAGGCGATCGCCGTCGCAACGGCCGTTCTGCTGCCGGTGGCGCTCTTCTGGTTCCTCGCCGTCCTCATCTGGCGCGCCCAGGAGCTGCGTCTGATGTCCTCGGCCATGACCGAGGTCGCCGTCCGGCTCGCCGAGCCAGATCGCCTCGCCGAACAATCCGTCACCTCGCTCGGCCAGACGGTGCGCCGTCAGGTCGGCGCAATGAACGACGCCATTTCCCGCGCTCTCGGGCGTGCCGGCGAACTCGAAGCGCTCGTACACAGCGAGGTCGCGGCTCTCGAGCGCTACTATTCCGAGAACGAGTTGCGCATTCGCGGCCTCATCGAGGAACTGGCGAGCGAGCGCGAGGCACTCGGCAACAATTCCGAACGCGTCAGCGAGCTGCTCCACGGCATCGGCCAGCGCGTCTCGCGCGACATCGTGACGGCCAGCGATCAGGCGGCGCGCAACCTCGCGAACTCGACCGCCCAGCTCTCCAGCGAGATCGAGCGCGCCGGCAACCAGCTCAACGTCGTGCTGCAGGAGTCGTCCGAGCGCACGGCCCACATCGTTTCCGAGCGCGGCAACACGCTGCTGACCTCGCTCAACTCGATCAACCAGCGCATCACCGCCGAGATCCCCGATCTCCTCGATCGCCTCGGCGGCGAGCAGGTGCGCCTCGCGCGCATCGTCGAAGGCGCGGGCAAGAACCTCGCCGCCCTCGAGACCGCGCTGGCCGAGCGCACCGGCAGCCTCGAGACCGGGCTCGGCGAGCGCACCCGCCACCTCGAGACGGTACTCAGCGAGTATACCGAGGCCGTCGACCGCACGATGGCCGAGCACACGCGCACCTTCCACGACACGCTGAGCGCCCGCCTCGGCGCCATCGATGCCAAGCTCGGCGACCATGTGGGCCAGGTCGAGAACGCCCTCGCCGATCGTGTCCAGGCGCTCGGCCGTCAGCTCGCCGAGACGCGTGCCCAGTTCGTTGCCGCCTTCTCGGAAGGCACGCGCCGACTCGACGAGGACATCACCAGTAAGGCGCGCGCGCTCGACGCCGCGCTCGGCGAGAAGATGGAGACGTTCGACGGCTCGCTCAGCGCCCGCGCCCAGCAGCTGTTCGATACGCTCGACGGACGCGGCACGGAGATCGAGCAAGCCATCATCGATCGAACCAAGTTGCTCGACCGCGCCTTCGCCGAGCGCATCCAGCATCTCGAGATGACGGTCACCAAGGGCGCCAGCGCGCTCGACGAAGCCCTCGGCCAGAAGGCACGGGCGCTGCGCGACGCGCTGCAGGCGCATGGCCAGACCATCCGCACGTCACTCGAGCAGCAGGCCGAGCACCTCGACAGCAATCTCGCCCGCGGCATCGAGGCTGTTCGCCGCAGCAGCCAGGAAATCACGCACCAGTCCATCGCCACCATCGAGGGGCTGGCCACGCAGTCGCGCAGCCTGCGCGAGATCTCTCACGGCGTGCTGAACCAGATCAACGAACTCTCCCGGCGCTTCGAGAACCAGAGCCATGCGATCGGGCGCACCGCCTCCACCCTCGAGGAGATCGAACGCCTCAAGACGGTCACGGCGAACGAGACCGACCGAACCCTCGCCGAACTGCGCCATCGCTTCTCGAACGTCTCCGACGAGGTCTCGTTGCGCTTGGCCGAACTCACCTCCAAGGTGACCGAGTCGACCGACGAGGTGCGCCGCCGCACCGAGCGGGCGACCAACGAGATCGAGGAAACGCGCAGCCGCCTGATTTCGGAAGCCTCGACGCTACCGGGCGTCGCCCGCGAGAGCGCGGGCGCCATGCGCGATGCCCTCAAGGAGCAGCTCCGCGCCCTCGACACACTCTCCTCCTTCGCCAACCGCCAGTCCGGTCAGCGCGACATCCTGACCGGCCCATCGGGTGCCAAGCCGGCCCCGACCATCGATGCCCGCCCGGCCGGTTCGGCCCCCTTCGCCACCGCCGCCGTGGGCGGCACACCTGCCACCCAATCGGGCGGCCAACGCACCCTGACCCAATCCCAGTCCCAGGCCTCGACGCCGCTCACCACCTCGCCCGCCACATCCTCGAGTGCGCTTCTGGCCGGCAAGTCGCAGCCAGCGTCCGGCGATGGCGGCTGGTCGCTCGGCGATCTTCTCGCCCGGGCCTCCGATCCCGACGGAACCGCCCGCGATGACGACGGCATGGACGTCTCGACCGCTTCCGGCGGCATCGATATCGAGGCCATCGCCCGTGCGTTGGACGACCAGACGTCGCGCGAACTCTGGAGCGACCTCAGACGCGGTCAATGGCGCCGCCCCGGTCCCGAGGTCTACACGCCCCGCGCCCGCCGCGCCTTCGAGCAGGTTCAGCGCCGCTATCTCGTGGAAGGTTCCTTCCGTACCACGGTCGACCGCTATCTGATGGACTTCGACCGGATCATGCGCGAGTTCACCGACCGCAAGGACGAGCAGGGACTTCAGGCGCTGACGACCTCCAATCCGGGTCGCGTCTATCTCCTGCTCGCTCATGCGAGTGGCCGTCTCGGCTAGTCGGGGCGGCAGGGCCTGACGCGATCCCGCGGACCTCTTACACCATCAGCTCGAATATGGAGCCCGAGCCGCCATGCCCGATCTCGAGACATCCATCGAGAGCTGGCCGATCGACGGTGAGTTCGTCATTTCGCGCGGCGCCAAGCGCGAAGCGGTCGTGGTCGTCGCACGCGTGACTGGCGACGGGGCCGTCGGCGTCGGCGAATGCGTTCCCTACGCACGCTATGGCGAGACCCCCCAAGGCGTGGTCACGGCGCTGAATGCCATGGCCCCAGTGGTCGCGGCCGGTACGACACGGGCCGAATTGCTCCACCGAATGCCTGCTGGAGCCGCTCGCAACGCGCTCGATTGCGCTCTGATCGACCACGAGGCGCATGTCGCCGGCCGCCCAGCGCACGAGATCCTCGGGCTGGCATCGGCGCCGCGACCGGTCCTTTCGGTCTACACCATCAGCCTCGGCACACCCGCAGACATGGCCCGTCGCGCCAGCGAGGCGCAGCGCTATCCGATCCTCAAGCTGAAGCTCGGCGGAGAGGGCGATATCGAACGGATGCAGGCGGTCCGCCGTGCCGTGCCGAATGCCAGGATCGTCGCGGATGCCAACGAAGCCTGGAGGGCGAGCGATCTTCAGCCCAACCTCACCGCCGCCCACGACCTGGGCCTCGAGTTGATCGAGCAGCCGCTGCCGGCCGGCGAGGATCAGGCACTTGCCGATATCGAGCACAAGGTGCCGATCTGCGCCGATGAATCCTTCCACACCATCGCCGATGTCGCCGTTCTCGCCGGCCGCTACGACGCCATCAACATCAAGCTCGACAAGACCGGCGGACTCACCGCCGCCCTCGGCATTGCCAGCGAGGCGCGAGCGCACGGCATGAAGGTGATGGTCGGCTGCATGCTGGCAACATCGCTGGCCATGGCCCCAGCGCTCCTGCTCGCTCAGGAAGCCGATTGGGTCGACCTCGATGGCCCATTGCTTCTCGCCCGCGACCGGGTCCCAGGCCTCGTTTACGAAGGCGCCCTTGTCCGCCCCGCGCCGCCCGGCCTCTGGGGCCTGCCGGCCTGAGACCCTATGTCGCGGAATCGTCACCGCGACAATCGATCCGCTGCTCCGCCCGTTCGTTGACCAGGCGCCCCAGCAACACCGCCAGCGCTGCTCCGACACAGCCGAGGAGCCCCATGATCGCGAACGCACCCGAGCCGAGGCTTTCATAGAGCCCGCCGCTGATCCAGATCGCGGCCCCCATGACGACCCCGCCCGCCATGGTGCCGTGCAGCGCCTGCGCCGTCGCCGACCGCCCAGGCGCCACCATCACGGCCATCAACCGGATCACCCCGAGATGGGCCGCCCCGAAGGTCAACCCGTGCAGCACCTGCAGCACGGCGAGCACCGCGAGCGGTGGATCGAGCGCCGTGAGCGGCCAACGCACCATCGCCGCGAGCCCACCGACCATCAACAGTCCCGCGGCGCTCCAGCCCGGCAGCAACCTGCCGGCAAGCGCAAAGAAGACGATTTCCGACAGAACGCCGATCGACCAGAGCAACCCGATCACCGTCGTGCCGTGCCCGAGCCCGGTCCAATGCAGCGTGCCGAAGGCGTAGTAGGCAGCGTGCGCGGCCTGAATAACGGAGCTGGTTGCAACGAGCAGCAGAAACTCCGGTCTGGCCAGGAGGTCGAGCGCCTGCCACCAGCGGCCGCCGGCCGCCGGCCGCTTCGTCCGGGCCACGTTCTCTCCACCCGCCCGCGTCGACATGACGATGGCCGAGCCGCCGACGGCGACGAGCGCAACGAGTCCTGCGATGACCAGCCAGAGCGCCGACTCGGCCCCCATCGCCTCGACCGCCGAACCACCGGCGAGCGTCGCCACGATGAAGCTCCACGAACCCCAAAGCCTCATCCGGCCATAATCGAGCCCGAACCGACGGCCCCCTTCGATTGCCAGCGCATCGATGAGCGGCATCGTCGAGAGGAAAAAGCAGAGACCGAGCCCCGCCAGGACGAGGACCGACGGCATCGTCAGCGATGGCATCAACCCGAGGCAGGCGGCCAGCGCACCGGCACTTGCAAGTGTCAGAACCAGCCTCGGTCGCTCGAGGTGATCGGCCGCCATGCTGACCGCGGGCGAGATCAGAATTCGCGCGATCTGCGGCACGGCGAGAACGATCGAGACCTCGGCCGGCGACAGACCACGCCCGTCGAGCCAGACCGGAAAATAGGCGAGGTGGATTCCAGCGACGAAAAAAAACGCCACATAGAGCAACGCGACGAGGCGCGCATGCTGGCCCGCCGCACCAGCGATCACGAGCACACCTCGACCGCTTTCCTCGGCCGCTTCAAGCGAGCGCCCTGGCGAACATGGCCGGATCGACATTGCCACCAGACAGAACGACACCGATCGCCCGCCCATCCCCCGACGGCCGCACCCGACCGGCGAGCAATGCAGCGAGCCCGACGGCGCCGCCCGGCTCGACCACCAGCTTCAAGCGATCGAACGCGAACCGCATCGCCGCGAGCACCTCGTCCTCGCTCACCGCAAATCCCTCGGAAAGGTGCTCACGAGCAAGCGCGAAGGTCAGTTCCCCGCATGTCGACGACATCAGCGCATCGCAGATCGAGCCCGACAAACGCTCGTTGACCTCGCGCCGCCCCGACCTCAGCGAGCGCGCCAGCCGATCGAAGCCCGCCGGCTCGACGCTGTGGACCTCCGCCCCCGGCATCAGCCCGTGCACCGCGATCGCGACCCCGCTGACGAGGCCCCCACCGCTCGCCGGCACCAGGACGTGCTCGAGTTCCATGCCCTGGCTCGCCGCCTCGCGGGCCAGCTCGAGACCGACGGTGCCCTGCCCGCAGATGATCCGCCGGTCGTCGAACGGGTGCACCAGATCGGCCTTTCGCGACGTCGCCAACTCTCGCGTGATCGCCTCGCGGTCCTCGCTCGCGCGGTCGTAGGAGACGATCGTGGCGCCCGCCTCGCGGACCCCCCGCACCTTGATCGCCGGCGCATCGGCGGGCATCACGATGGCCGCGGCGAGCCCGAGCCGGCGGGCCGCCTCGGCAACGCCTTGCGCATGGTTGCCAGACGAGCACGCCACGACCCCGCCCGGAAATCGCGCCCGATCCACCTGACAAGCCGCGTTGTAGGCCCCACGGAACTTGAACGCGCCGATCACCTGGAGCACCTCGGCTTTGACCAGCACGGGCGCCCCGACCATTTCGTCCAGCACATGCGATCGCAGCACCGGAGTCGCGCGAGCATGACCGGCAAGTCGCCCTGCGGCGTCCAGGACGTCGTTAAAGCCCGGCAAAGAATCCACCATCGAATCCAACTTTTTTCTTGACAGATGCTAAAGAGTCGCGCTTCTTAGCGTTACGGACTGTGAGCGGTCGTTCCCCCCAAACGCGTTCCCCCCAACGCCGAACGCTCATAAGCCCTCTAAGCCTGGCTCGCCCGAGCCAGGCTTTTTTGTTGCCCACGATCCTCGAGAGGCCCGAACGGGCGCATGGCCAACGGCCGCGTTCGCGCTGAGGATGTTGTCGATGAACATTCGTGCACACGCCTGCCAGCCGAAGCCGAGCGCATGCTCGCGCGCCCGCTCTGGATCGAGCCGCAACGCCGCCAACGCCGCCGCTTGCAGATCCTCGCCGAGAACGCCCGTCACCCCATGCACCACGAGATCGCGCGGCCCGGTCACCGGGAAGGCGGCAACCGGCAGCCCCGAGGCCATCGCCTCCAGTTGGACGATGCCGAACGTATCGGTTTTGCTCGGAAAAACGAAGACATCCGCCGATGCCATGTGGCGCGCCAAGTCCTCGCCGAACAGCGGACCGGTAAACAGCGCATGCGGATAGCCCGCCTCGAGTGCCGCACGGGCCGGACCGTCCCCGATCACGACCTTTCGCCCCGGCAAATCGAGCCCGAGAAACGCCTCGACGTTCTTTTCGACCGCGACCCGTCCGACATAGAGGAAGATCGGTCCCGCCTGTCCGAACAACCGCTCGCCCCGCGGCCGGAAGAGGTCCGTATCGACACCGCGCGTCCACGCCAGCGTACGCTCGATCCCCATGGCCGCGAGTTCGGCCGCGAGCGAGGGCGTTGCCACCATGGTGCCGATAGCGGCGTTGTGGAACCAGCGCTCGAAGCCATGCCCCCACGAGATCGGGACCGGCAAGCGCGCGGCCAGATACTCTGGAAAGCGCGTGTGGTAGCTCGTCGTGAAGGGCATCCCGTTGGCAAGGCACCAGCGACGCGCCAGCAGCCCGAGCGGCCCCTCGGTCGCGATATGGATGAAGTCGGGAGCCGATTGCTTGATCGCCGCCGCGATCGACCAGGGCGTCGCGAGCGCCAGGCGAATCTCCGGGTAGGTCGGCATCGGCACGGTGCGATAGCGCTGTGGCGTGATGAAGTCCGCCTCGACACCGAGACCTGGAAGTTCCACGGCGAGCCGCTCGTAGGTACGAACGACCCCGTTGACCTGGGGACGCCAAGCGTCCGTGACCACGAGTAGCCTCATGGACTCAACATAGGTCAGCCGGGCCGACACGCGAAGGGGCAGGACGATCGCTCGCCCGCTTTCCTGTCGCTTGCCGGTGGATTGCCGCGCGAGCATAGCGCCACGCACCGGTCGGCGGCACATGCGCCAATCAATACGCTGTCGATCCGCAAAGAGGGACGCCCCTAAGCCGCCTCGCCGACGCGTTTGGGCGCCAGTGTCTGCACATTGCCGCGCTCGGCCATGTCGAACCAGCGCATCACTTCGAGGGTTCCGTCATGGCTCTCGCACACCGCCGTGCAACTCTCCACCCAGTCGCCCGTGTTGACGTAGAGGATGTCGCCCATCTGCCGCATGGCGGCGTGGTGGATGTGCCCACAAATGACCCCGTCCGCCTCGGCCCGCGCCGCCTCCGCCACCAGCGCCTTTTCGAAACGCCCGATGAATGCGACCGCCTGCTTGACCTTCTGCTTCAGGAACGCCGAGAGCGACCAGTAACCGAGCCCGAGGTGCCGCCGCACCCAGTTGAGCCGGGTGTTGAGCCAAAGTGCAAAGACATAGGCCGTGTCTCCCAGCTTGGCGAGCCACTCGGCATGGTGGACGACGACGTCGAACTCGTCGCCGTGCATCACCAGGAAGCGCCGCCCGTCCGCCGTCTCGTGGAGGTCGCTGAGTTTCAGCTCGATCCCGCCGAAGTGCTGGCCGCAATAGGCCCGCAAGTCGTCGTCGTGATTGCCGGGAATGAAGATGATGTTCGTGCCGTTGCGCGCCCGCTTCAGCAGGACCTGCACGACGTCGTTGTGTGTCTGTGGCCAATAGGGTTGGCGCCGGATCTGCCAGAAATCGACGACATCGCCGACGAGGAAGATCGTCTCCGCCTCGACCGTACGCAGGAAGCCGAGCAGCTCCTCGGCCCGGCAGTTCTTGGTGCCGAGATGAATATCGGAGATGAACAGCGTCCGATAGTGCCGGGTCGGGCCGGCCCACTCATTCGAATGCGATGCGGTCACGGCGTCACCCTGTCGTCTTTCGAATTCGCCTGCAAGCGATAAGCGGGATTCGCATGTCAGCCTTATGAACCAGTGAACCCGATCCCGCCGGGAAGGCGCTCGAACGTGTCTGCCGTCCGCCCGCACACCCCGACGCCGTCGCCTGCAAGCACGGAAATCCCGGCAAGACTAATCCCCGCCCCCCGCAACCGGGCGATACTGCGCGAGCCAGACGGTTGCAGAGCGAGCTCGAAACCACCCATGGACATCACACCCAACCTGAGGTTGCCCTTCATACTCGAAGCGCAGGCCCAAAAGCACGTCACGCACAACGAGGCCATCCGCGCCCTCGATGCCCTCGTCCAAATCGCCGTGCTCGACCGAGACCTTACCGCGCCACCGCTCGCTCCCGACGACGGCGATCGCTACATCGCCGCGGCAGGCGCCACGGGCGACTGGAGCGGAAAAGAGACCGAGATCGCCGCCTGGCAGGATGGCGCATGGGCCTTCTATTCCCCGCAACCCGGCTGGCTGGCCTGGATCGAGGACGAAGCGAGCCTGCTCGTCTTCGACGGCGCCGCTTGGGCTCCAGCCACTGCGGTTAGCGGCGGTGCCTCGCTCAATCCCGCGACCGGCGGGCTCGTCGGCATCAACGCCACGGCGGACGCGACCAACCGGCTCGCGGTCGCATCGGCGGCTTCGTTGTTCAACCACGCGGGCACGGGTGGCCACCAGCAGAAGATCAACAAGGCGATCGCCACCGACACCGCCTCGGTGCTCTATCAGACCGGCTTTTCCGGCCGCGCCGAGATGGGCACAACGGGTGACGACGACTTCCACTTCAAGGTCTCGCCGGACGGAAGCACCTGGCACGAAGCCATCCTCATCGACAAGGACACCGGCACCGTCACGTTCCCAAACACGACCATCGGCGGCGGCGGCGGGGCCTATCGCGGCGCGCTGGTGCAGCTCTCGGCCAGCGAGAGCATCCCGAACAACACCTTCACGGTCGTGCCCTGGGACGCGGAGGCCTACGACACGGATGCGATCTGGAGCGCGGGAAACCCCTCGCGGCTAACCGTGCCCTCGGGCGTCACCAAGATCCAGATCCTCGGCCACTGCGCCTGGAATTCGAACGCGACCGGCGGACGCGCCGCGCGGCTCTCCAAGAACGGCAACTCGATGACCGAATACAGCGCCTTCGCCAACGACAGCGCGAACGCCAGCGGTGTGCATGGCGCGCCGGTGCTCGGGCCGATCATCGAGGTGACGGGCGGAGACTATTTCGAGATCGAGGTGTTCCAGTCGAGCGGAGGCAATCTCGATCTCCAGGGGCCGCACCGCGGCACCTGGGCCATGATGATCATCTGGGAGTGAGACGATGGGCGTCGCGATCCTGACCGAGGAACAAATTCCCCATGCCGGGCGTGTCGTCGCGGCCTTCGGCGATCCCCTCGACGTGCCGCACCGGCTCGATCCCGATGCGCGCATCCTGATGTTGCCGGGCATCGACGACGCGGCGCTCGCGGCGGCCGTCGAGACCCATGCACGCCCGCCGGCCCCGACCGGACAGAACGTGCGCGCCGAGGCGAGCCGGCGGATGCAATTTCTGGTCGGCGCGCGCGACGCCGCGCACCTCGAGATCGTCATCGCCAACGCGAGCCGCGAGGCCATACGGTTGCTGCGCAAGGGAGCGGAAAACTGGACGCCGGACGAGGCGGCCCGCGCGACCCAACTCGAGGCGGTCGATGCCGCGATCGAGGCGATCCGGTCCGCGAGCAACGCGCTCGAGGCGATGGACCCGATCCCCGAGGATTATGCCGACGACGCCAGATGGTCGTGAGGAAATGAAAACGGGCCCGCGGTGACCGCGAGCCCGTTCGCTTTCAACTCGCCCCTCCCGTCAGCAAGACGGGCAAGACAGGTCGATCAGGGTTATTCCCCCGCCGGCGCACTGTCCGGCGCGGGCTCCGACGGCGAGAAAATTCCGCCAGCCGTCGAAGCCGCCAGCTCCGCCGCCTTGGCCCTTTCGGCCGCGAGCCGCGCGCGCTCCTTGAGGATGAGTTCGTCGCGACGGCTCGCGATCTCCTTGATTTCGCGCAGCATATTGCCCGTTCCCGCCGGGATGAGACGCCCGACGATGACGTTCTCCTTGAGGCCTTCGAGATCGTCGACCTTGCCGTTCACCGCCGCCTCGGTCAGCACCCGCGTGGTCTCCTGGAACGACGCCGCGGAGATGAACGACCGGGTCTGCAACGAAGCCTTGGTGATCCCGAGCAGCACCGGCATGGCGACCGCCGGACGCCGGCCGGAACGCTCCACCTCGAGGTTCATCACCCGGAACTCCTCGGCGTCGAGCTGCTCGCCCTTGAGCAGGTCGGTCTCGCCGGCATCCGTGATCTCCACCTTCTGGAGCATCTGACGGACGATGACCTCGATATGCTTGTCGTTGATCGTCACACCCTGCAGGCGATAGACGTCCTGGATCTCCGTCACGAGGTAGGCCGCCAATTCCTCCACGCCCTTGATGGCGAGGATGTCGTGCGGCGCGGGGAGCCCGTCGAGGATGAATTCGCCCTTCTCGATCCGGTCCCCCTCCTGCACCGAGAGGTGCTTGCCCTTGGGGATGAGATACTCGACCTTCTCCAGATTGTCGTCGTCCGGAACGATGCCGATGCGGCGCTTGTTCTTGTAGTCCTTGCCGAACTCCACCGTTCCCGAGATCTCCGCGATGATCGCGTGATCCTTGGGCCGGCGAGCCTCGAACAGCTCCGCCACGCGCGGCAGACCGCCCGTGATGTCGCGCGTCTTGGCGCTCTCGAGCGGAATGCGCGCCAGAGCGTCGCCCGCCTTCACCTTCTTGCCCGGTTCGACCGAGAGGATCGCATCGACGGAAAGGAGATAGCGTGCGTCGCCGCCGCGCGGCAGCTTCACGGGCATGCCTTCCTTGTCCGTGATCTTGATCGCCGGCTTGAGCTCATTGCCGCGCGGGCTGGTACGCCAGTCGATGACGACGCGGTTCGTGATGCCGGTGCTCTCGTCGTACTGCTCGTGCACGGAAAATCCGTCGACAAGGTCCTCGACGCCGACGATACCATCCACCTCCGTCAGGATCGGCCGCGTATAGGGGTCCCACTCGGCGAGGCGCGTGCCACGCTTTACCGTGTCGCCGTCGTCCACGCGCAGTTGCGCGCCGTAGGCCACCTTGTGCGATGCCAGCTCCTTGCCGTCCGGCCCGAGGATCTGAATCTGCACGTTGCGGCCCATGGTGACCAGACGGTCGTTGCTGTCGCGAGCCACATTGCGGTTCGCGATGCGAACCTTGCCCTCGAAGCTCGCCTCGATGAACGACTGGTCGACCACCTGCGCCGTGCCGCCGATGTGGAACGTGCGCATGGTGAGCTGCGTTCCCGGCTCGCCGATCGACTGCGCCGCGATGACACCGACGCTCTCGCCGATGTTGACCGGAGTGCCGCGTGCGAGGTCGCGCCCATAGCACTTGGCACACACGCCACGGCGCGTCTCGCAGGTCAGCACGGAGCGGATCCGCACTTCCTGGATCTGCGCCGCATTGATCGCTTCCGCTTGGCTCTCGCCGATTTCCTCTCCGGCCTTGACCAGAACGGCTCCGCTGGTGGGCGAGACGATGTCGTCGGCCGCGGTCCGCCCGAGCACCCTCTGGCCGATCGAGACAATCACTTCGCCCGCATCGACGACCGCCCGCACGTTGATGCCGCCATCGGTGCCACAATCGTCCTCGAGGATGATGCAGTCCTGCGCGACGTCGACCAGACGCCGGGTCAGATAGCCCGAGTTGGCCGTCTTGAGTGCCGTGTCGGCCAATCCCTTGCGGGCACCGTGCGTCGAATTGAAGTACTCGAGAACCGTGAGCCCCTCCTTGAAGTTGGAGATGATCGGCGTCTCGATGATCTCGCCCGACGGCTTGGCCATCAGGCCGCGCATGCCCGCGAGCTGCTTCATCTGGGCCGGAGAGCCGCGCGCCCCCGAATGGCTCATCATGTAGATCGAGTTGATGGACTTGTGTCCCGGTTCGCCATCGGCCTTTCGTACCGCCGAGATGCGATCCATCATTTCCTTGGCGACGCGGTCGGTGCACTTGGCCCAGGCATCCACCACCTTGTTGTATTTCTCACCCTGGGTGATGAGGCCATCCAGATACTGCTGCTCGTAGTCCTTGACCAGCTGACGCGTGTCCTCGATGACCGCCCACTTCGTATCCGGGATGACCATGTCGTCCTTGCCGAACGAAATGCCGGCCCGGCAGGCATGGTCGTAGCCGGCGGCCATGATCCGGTCGCAGAAGATCACCGTCTCCTTCTGCCCGCACCCGCGGTAGACCGCGTCGATCATGCTCGAGATCGCCTTTTTGGTCAGCAACTGGTTGACCAGCTCGAAACCGACGCCCGGCTGCTTGGGCAGAAGATCGCCGAGCAACAGCCGCCCTGGCGTCGTTTCGTAGATTCGCGAAACGGACCGCCCGTTGGCATCGACGGAGCGATACCGTCCCTTGACCTTGGCGTGGAGGGAAACGGCGCCGGCCGCCAGCGCGTGCCGCGCCTCCGCGACGCTGCCGAGCAGCATGCCCTCTCCCTTCTCCCCATCGAGCATGAGAGAGAGATAATAGAGCCCGAGCACGATGTCCTGGCTCGGCACGATGATCGGCGAACCGTTCGCGGGATGCAGAATGTTGTTGGTCGACATCATGAGGACGCGCGCCTCGAGCTGCGCCTCGATCGAGAGCGGCACGTGCACGGCCATCTGGTCGCCGTCGAAGTCGGCGTTGAAGGCGGCGCACACCAGCGGGTGGAGCCGGATGGCCTTGCCTTCGACCAGCACCGGCTCGAACGCTTGGATGCCGAGGCGGTGCAACGTCGGCGCCCGGTTCAGCAGCACCGGATGCTCGCGGATCACCTCG
>WGLQ01000034.1 GCA_016125495.1 Hyphomicrobiales bacterium
CGATACGCTCTTCCACCCGACAGCTCTCCTTGAAGGGCATCGCTCGAATCTCCTGGTGATTCGAGCAAGTTGACCTGTCAGGAATGCTCCCGGTCTATGCTGTCAGGGAACTACCCGGTTCGTACCAATTAACTTCCATCCTCAGCCCCTCCCCTCGCCCGAATATGACTTACGAATGGAAGGGTTTTCCGCCTCCTGCCATGGGCTGGAGGTTTTCAAAAGAAACCATGGCCGAATACGACGCTAGGGGTCTCATCTGGTATCCAACGCATGGTGACGGCACACTCGACACTTCAAAGCGACCGAGGTTCAAAAGGTATCTTGATGAACAAAAAGGATCGGTCGTAACGACTGTTTGGACTGATATACCGCCCGTCAATGCAAGAGCCCAAGAGCGCCTCGGCTATCCCACGCAAAAGCCCGTCGCGCTTCTCGAGCGCATCCTCTCCGCCTCCTCCAACCCCGGCGATATCGTCCTCGATCCGTTCTGCGGCTGCGGCACCACAGTGCATGCCGCCGAAAAGCTCGGCCGCCAGTGGATCGGCATCGACATCACGCACCTTTCCATCTCGCTAATCGAAAAGCGGCTCAAGGATGCGTTTCCCGAAATCAAGTTCGAGGTCCACGGCACGCCCAAGGATCTCGACGGCGCGCGCGACCTCGCAGCCCGTGACAAATACCAGTTCCAGTGGTGGGCGGTCTCGCTCGTTGATGCGGTCCCCTTCGGCGGTAAGAAAAAAGGCGCCGACGGCGGGATCGACGGACACATCTTCTTTCGATCCGGCCCGAAAACCGTCGAAAAAGCCATCGTCTCCGTCAAAGGGGGCGGCGTTGGCGTCAAGGACATCCGCGAGTTGATCGCCGTCGTCGACCGCGAACGCGCGAAGGTCGGCGTCTACATCTCCCTCGAGCCGCCGACCGAACCGATGAGAAGGGAAGCGGCGGCTGCCGGCCTCTACGACAGTGGCGTCGGCAAGAAGGTGCCGAAGATCCAGCTCTTCACGATCGAGGACTTGTTCGCCGGCAAGGCGCCGCAGATCCCGCTCATCGAGCGTGGCTTCAAGCAAGCCGCCCGCGAGGAGCGCGACGACCAGTCGGAGCTGGACATCTGAGCCTCACGCCCGCACGCGGTCGCCGCCCGGCGCCTCGGAGCAGTCGCGCGCGGTCGGGCTCCGCTCCCGCACTTTTCTTTCTGAACGGCGAACTTTCTTTTACCCCGTGCGCGTACGGTCCCCTCGACACAATCAGTGCGAGGGGCATCCAGGCATGAACATCGGCAGTCTGCTGGTAGCGAAAGGCCTTGCATCGGCGCAGGACGTCGAGCGGGCCATCAGTCATCAACGCGCGAACGGCGGGCGCATCGGCGACAGCCTGGTGGCCCTCGGCATCCTCGCCAAGGAGCAGATCGACGAGGTTCTGATGGCGGCGCCGCAGATGCCGACCACCGTCGCCGGCACCGGCATCGACCACGTGCTGCTCCTCGAGCTGCTCATCAAGGGCATGTACACGGAGAACATCGAAACCGCGTCGCAGCTCGCGCGGGTCACGAAGCTGTCCAACACGGTGGTGGACCAACTCCTCAAGGCCGCGACCGATCGCAAGCTCGTCCAGACGCTGGCTTCGGCGACCGGTGAGAACGCGCGAAGCGAAATCCGTCTGACGCTGACGCGGGCCGGGCGCGAATGGGCGGCCGATGCGCTGAGCCGGGGACAGTATTTCGGACCGGCGCCGGTCTCGCTCGAGGCCTACCAGGAGCGCATACAGCTCCAGCGCATCACCAACGAGGTCGTCTCACGCGACAAGCTGGTGGAGGCATTCTCCGGTTTCGTCATTCCCGATCGCTTCCTCGATCGCCTGGGGCCGGCGGTCAACTCCGGCAACGCCATACTCATCTATGGTCCGGCCGGGAACGGCAAGACGACGATCGCCGAGATCGTCGGCAAGGTGTTCGAGAACATCATCTATGTCCCGCACTGTGTCGAGATCAACGGGGAGATCATGAAGGTCTTCGACCCCACGGTGCACCGGGTGGTGGACGATACGCCTGCGGCATCGGGCCTCTCGGGCCTGCGCCGCAGCCGTCTCGATCCGCGCTGGGTCGCGTGCCACCGGCCGATGGTGGTCACGGGCGGCGAACTGACGATCGAGATGCTTGACCTGAAATTCAATCCGATCGCCAAGTTCTACGAAGCGCCATTGCACATCAAGGCGCTGAACGGCACCTTCCTCATCGACGACTTCGGCCGTCAGCGCGCCAAGCCGGAGGAAATCCTCAACCGCTGGATCGTGCCGTTGAACAGCCGCGTCGACTATCTCGCGCTGCACACCGGTAAAACGGCGATGATCCCGTTCGACGAGGTCGTCATCTTCTCGACGAACCTCCATCCCAACGATCTCATGGACCCCGCCTTCCAGCGCCGGATCAGCTACAAGCTCGAGACGGTGGAGCCGCCGGAGGACCTGTTCCGGGAGGTTTTCAAGAACATGGCGGCAAAGAACGGTCTGCAACTCGCGAACGGCGTCATCGAGCGGGTCATCGCCGGCGTGAGGTCCCACGACGCGCCATTGGCCTATTTTCAGCCGAAGTTCGTCATCGAGCAGGTGCTCGCCTCCTGTAAGTTCCGCAACATGGCTCCGCGGTTCACCCCCGACAACATCGACGATGCCCTGGCCAACCTGTTCGTCAAGGCTGCCGAGAGTAAAATGTTCGGGGTCAAGCGCAGCTAGCGTCGGATCGGCGTTCGCGGAACCGGACGCGTAGGCATGGTTTTCTGCGGCGTCGGCGTTCGACATCGCGCGACGCCACGCATGATCCGGCGGCACCAGGGCGGTCGCAAGTGGCCGCCCTGCTCGTTCAGCGATGACCAGAGCCCGGGCGCGGCATGATGCCGCCCCGGGTCACTGGTCAGTGTCATGCTCTCTTATGCTCCCGGTTTCTTGTAGACGGGTGTCTTCTTGGCCGCTCGATCGATCTCCTCGGGGGTCAGCAGCACGGTGAGCTTGCCCCTGACGGCACCTGAGGCCGCAACCGTCAATCCCACCGCGGCGGCACTCACGTTGTCCGGAGCATCGACGATGATGACGACATCGTCGGAACCGAAAGAGAAGTAGAAGGTCTCGAGTTTGCCGCCCATCGATGCGAGCATTTTCTCGACGACAGCCCGGCGCGCCGATCCGCCCTCGGCGATCACGCCTTTCGTTCCCTCGGCCGTGTAGCTGCCAGTCCACATGTACTTCGCCATCACATCCTCCGTCCGCCCCCGAAACTCCGGGGCCGATGTCGGGAGACCGTGCCTGCCGCTCCTGCGGTCCGTGGCACCCCCCGGCAGGAGGAGCTTACGCCCTCGGGCGGGGTTTGTAATCCACCATCGCCGCGCGAACGCTCCGGGGCGATGAATTCACACCGTTGCCTTGACCCTACCTGGCGTCGAGAGCGCTTGCGAGGTGGCCCGGTCGGGACCACCCGGTGAAAACCTGCCTGCGCTGCTTGACGAAACCCTGACGCGGTCTAGTCTGGCCCGCCGCCGTGAGCCGGTCCAAGTGCTGGCGCGCGCTCACCGCATTCGGCAGCGCATTCGGAACGGCTCCCGCCATGGCAACCAACGGCAAGTGCATCACCCTTCGAGGCGACGGCCTCACCATCGATGAACTCGAAATCGCCTCGCGAGTGGGCTCGCGCATCGCGCTCGAGGAGGCGGGCCTCGCGCGCATGGCCGCGACGCGCCGGGTCATCGAAACCGCGATCAGGGACAGGATTGCGATCTACGGTGTCACGACCGGCCTCGGCACGCGCGTCGAGGAAACGCTCGGCGAGGCGGAGTTGGCCGAATTTTCCGTGCGCACGCTCCAAGGGCGGGCACAGTCGCTCGGCGCGCCGCTCGCCAGCGAGGTCGTGCGGGCGGCGATGGTGGTGCGCGCCAACTCGCTGCTGACCGGGGCGAGCGGGGCCAGTCCGGCGGTGGCCCACCATCTCGCCGCGACGGTCAATGCCGGCCTCACACCCGTTGTCGGCGGAATCGGGTCGATCGGAGCGAGCGACCTCCTGGTCGGTGCGGTGATGGGCAATGCCCTCATTGGCAACGGGCGGATGCAGGACGCGCAAGGGCACATCCTCGCGGCCGACGAGGCGCTGGCGCTCGCGGGCGTCCCACCACTCGTGCTCGGCCCGCGAGACGGCCTCGCGCTCTGCGGACACGATGGCCTTTCCGTTGCCACCGCAGCGCTCGGGCTGGCGCGGGCGGCACGCGTGATGCACGCCCTTCAGGTTGCCGCTGCCGTCTCGCTGGAGGCCTTCCGCGCCAACCTCACCCCCTTGCGCGAGGACGTGCTGGCCCTGCGACCGCAGCCGGGGGAGGCGGAAATCGCACGACACTTGCGCGCCATCATGGCAGGCAGCGCGCTCGAGGATTCGCGAAATGCTCGCCGTCTTCAGGACCCGCTCTCGCTGCGCAACATCGCGCAAGTCCATGCCGCGCTCCTCTCGGCCGTCAAAGCGAGCCGGGCACTCGTGACGATGGAGATCAATGGGGCAACGGACAACCCGGCCGTGCTCATCGCCTCGGGCGAGGTCGTCTCGAGCGGCAACTACCACAATCCGCAATTGACACTCGCTCTCGAGCATCCGGTGCGTGCCCTCCTTTTTGCCGCCGCGCTCGAGGTCGCGCGGATCGCCAAGCTGCTGTCCACGCGCTTTACGGATTTGCCGATGTATCTCGCCGTGCCTGGAGCGCACAGCAATGGTTTTGCTCCTCATCTCAAGCTCGCAGAGTCGCTGCTGGTGCGTGTTCAGTCGGCGGCAGTGCCCGTTGCGATCTGGCCGAGCATCTGTTCCGACGGAGTCGAGGACGCACTCACCCATTCGCTCGAGGCCGGAGAAAAACTCATGGTGGCGACCGCGAACTGCCAGTTGCTCGCGGCACTCGAGTTGGCGATCGCGGTCGAAGCCGTCGAACAGCGCAACCTTTCCGGCGGGGCGCCGGCCGCCATTGCGCGCGCGGCCGCATTCGTGCGCCGATACGTCCACCGGCTCGGCGAGGATCGCCCGCTGCACGGCGAGTTGACGGCCCTCTCGGAGGCAATCGGCCGGGGCGAACTCGAGGAGGCGGTCGGGGAGATCGTCAGGCTCTGAAGCGGGCAACTGACCTGCCCCTCGCCGGGACAGACTACGGGCAGGAAAGGCCCGCATGGCATTTCCGCCCGGCGCGCACCGCTCCTCGAGCGGGGCCAAGTTCGCTCGATCCAGCGTCAAGCCTCGGTTGCCGGTCGTCGTGGAGACATGATTACCGGCGTATTGGCGAGCAGGATGCGGAGTTCGTCTTCGCCCTGATTGACGTAGCGGTGCGGCGTCGAACTGACGAACCCGAAACTGTCTCCGGCCTCGAGCGTCAATGCGCCGTCGGCAAGCTCGAGCCGCAGCGTTCCGGACAGGACATAGCCTGCTTCTTCGCCCTCGTGGGACATCAAATCGTCGCCAGAGTGCCCACCCGGATCGAATACCATCATCGTGAGCGCCAGCGCCCCGTCTATGGAGGGTGACAGTAGATAGTCGCGCTCCCCGAGATAGTCCGAACCGCTCAGCCGCGAATAGTCGATCCGGCGGCGGAACCCTTTCCGCACGACGCTCGCGCGCTCGAGCGGATCGTCGCTCGGGTGTGGCGGGAAAAACCATCCGATCTCCACGCCGAGCGCAGCGCTGATGCGTTGGAGCGCCGCGAGCGAGGGCCGCTTGCGGTCACGTTCGACGAGACTGAGAAAGCCCGTGGACAAGCCCGCCTGGGCGGCGAGCCCATCGAGAGTGAGCCCGAGCGTCCGGCGGAGGGCGCGTATCTCGTCCCCGAGCGAGGGAGGCGAGAGGCGGCCGGCTTCCTGCTCTTCGATCCCCTGCCGCCCGGTGGAATGTTCTGCTTTGGCGTTCATCTCGCTTGTCTCCGGCAACGCTCCTCGGATAGCACGCCCCGCCGACACCGCGAACCCCGGTCCGGCTCACGCGCGGGTTCACGCGATCCGCGCCGGCTGACGCATGGTGCCGTTTGCAGACCGCCGCCCCTGTTCGACACGATTTGTCGGTGTCCAGATCACAGCCGTCGAGCAGGAACTCGCCAATCGGGTGCGCGTGGCGCGGGCGCCTTCCGCATCGCCTCGACCTCACAATCGCGCTGGTTGGCGTAGGCCAGCGCCGTCTCGCCGTTGCGCAATGGGAGCGGGCGAGCCTCAGTCCATGGTGACGACGATGTTTCCGATATGGCGCTTGGATATGAAAGCCTCCTGTGCGCGGGCCAGGTCGCGAAGTGGGAAAGTCGCCGCCAGAATCGGTCGCAGGGCACCGCGCTCGATCAGCCGCACCGCGCGCCGCAACATGCCCGGCGGCGTGATCGTCGCGCCCGTCATGGTGAGATCCTTGTAGATCAACGTGCGGAGATCGAAACGCGTGATCGGTCCGGCGATCGCGCCAGAGGACGAATAGCGTCCGCGCGGGCGCAGGGCCCCGACCAGGGCCTCGAACATCGTTCCCCCAACCACGTCCAGGACAACGTCGACGGGACCGCCCGCCGCCGCGCGTATCGCAGCTTCCAGATCGGGCGTCACCCGGTCGACAACGACGTCGGCGCCGAGAGCCTCGAGCGCTATGCCCTTTGCCGCCGCGGCAACGGCGATGACGCGGGCGCCGCGCAGGCGACAGAGTTGGATAGCGGTCGTGCCGACACCGCCTGAGGCGCCGGTGATCACGACGGTCTCGCCGGGCTGGAGGTGCGTGCGCCAGACGAGGTGCTCCGCGGTCGTCAGTACGGTTGGGAAGCTCGCAAGCTCGGCATCGGTGAAGCGCGTATCGAGCGCGATGGCATTCGATGCGCGCACCGTCGTGAAGTCCGCAAATCCACCGTCGCATTCGGAACCGAAATAGCCAGTGTTCGACGGCTCCCACCAATCGCCATCACCGTGAAGCCAGGGATCGACGATAACCCGCTCGCCGATCCGTGCCCGGTCGACGCCCGAACCGACGTCTGCGATCCGCCCGGCGACGTCGGCGCCCTGGATGCGCGGGAAGGTGAGCGGCCGTCCGGTCCAACTGCCCGACGCAGCGTCGGCTTGTGCGAAGCCGGCCTTGGCACCGGCATCGGTGATGCCCTCGGTTACCGGCTCCGAATACCACGCGGTCCTCGTGTTGATGTCGGTGTTGTTGAGGCCACAGGCTGCGATGCGGATCAGCACCTCACCTGGTCCGGGGCGCGGCACCGGCCAGTCGTCGCGGTATTCGAGCCGGTCGAGGCCGCCATGGCCCGTGAGGATGACGGTGCGCATCTTGGTGGGCAGGGTCATGCAGTAGCCTCCGTCCGACGCAGCGCCTGCGCCCTCACCGCTCGGCAGGGGCCGGGGCCGATACCAGCGTATCGGTCCGCGGCGACCGACCTTGGCGCATCAGACATCAGCGGCCTCCTCGGTGTCGGCCTTGGGGAGCAGATTGCCGGGGTCGAAAACGGCTTCTGCCAGTGGTGTGGCGGGTCGCATGTCGCCCAGCACCGAGACGGCGAGACGCGTGCCGGGTACGGCGGCGTGCGATCGCAAATATGCGAAGGCGAGCGTTCGGCCGCTCGTCGGACCGCGCGCGGCGGAGGACACCGAGCCAACGACGCTGCCGTCGAGGAACACCGCCTCGCCGCCGATCGGGTCCACGTCGGCGCAGTCGACGGCGAGATAGGTGAGCACCGAAGTTTCGCCGCGGCTGGCTCTCTCGGTCACCGCTTGGCGACCGATGAAGGGCTTGTCGAACCGCACGAAACGCAATTGCCCGACATGAACCGGCGAGGCATCGCCCGCCAACTCGTGCCCCCCGCGATAGGCCTTTTCCATGCGCATCAAGTCCAGCGCCTTCGAGCCGAAGGGGACGATCCCATGGGCCCGACCCGCGTGCCAGAGAGCATCCCAGAGCCTATCCAACCGGTCGTTCGGCGCGTGCAGCTCCCAGGCCAGCTCGCCGGAAAAGGAGAGGCGGAGCGCGATCACGGGAACGCCAGCCACCTCGATCTCGCGTGCCCTCAGCCAGCCGAAGGCGGCATTCGAGAGCGCGGCACCGGTGCAGGCGCCGAGCACCGCACGCGCATTAGGGCCCGCCACGACGAGGATCCCGATGGCATCCGAAAGGTTTCTCAGCGTCACCTCCTCGTCGCCGCGACGATGGAGCGTGATCCAGTCCCAGACACGGCGCTCGGACGGTGCGCCTGTCACCATATAGAACCGTTCCGGGCCAAGCCGTGCGACGGTCGCCTCGCCCTCGATCAGTCCACGTTCGTTGAGCAAGAGCGTGAGGCAGGTTCCGCCGACGGCGCGCGGGATGCGGTTGGCACAGAGGCGGTCGAGATATGCCTGCGCCCCGGCACCGGTGATCTCGAATTTCGAAAAGGCGGAGAGGTCGGCGAGCCCGACCCCGGCGCGCACCGATCGCGCCTCTGCCTGCGCGACGGCCTCGGGCGCACCGCGCCGCCAGGATTTCGGCTCCGCGCCATTCCAGGCGGGCGCGAAAAGTCGTGGGCGCTCCCAGCCACCGGCTTCCTCATATACCGCGCCGAGCGCTGTCGTTCGGTCGTGCGCGCCGGAGAGGCGGATGCCGCGGCGGGTTTCGTACTGGTCCTGCGGGAAGGGGAGCGAGAGGCGAGTCATGTAGTTCTCACGCGCGCGATCATGGGCGTAGCCCTCGTTGGCCCAGACACCGAAGCGGCGCGGATCGAAGCCCCGCATCGAGATTTCCGCCGCGCCGTGTACGATCCATTGTGCGAGCGCCCGCCCCAGGCCCGGTCCCCAGGCGATTCCGACGGTCGCGCCGCAGCAAAGCCAACTGTTGCGCTGTCCAGGTGCCGGACCGACCAGCGGATGGCCGTCCGGCGTGTAGGTGATGGCGCCATTCACGATGCGCTTGAGGCCGCGCTTGGCCAACGCCGGAAACCGCTCGAAGCACTTCTCCAGCCAAGGCGTGATCCGGTCGAAGTCGGGTTCGAAAAGCTCGTTCTCCGACTCCCACGGGCAGCCCTCGCGCCACTTTGCGACGGCGTCGTGAGTGTCGTAGAGCCCAATCAACGCGCCGGCCTGCTCGCGGCGGACGTAGCCCGTGAAGTGGTCGTCGCGCGTGACGGGGATCTCGTGGTCCATCTCGGCGAATTCCGGCACGGCATCGGTTACGACGTAGTGGTGTTGCATCGGCGTGATCGGCAGGTCGAGACCCGTGAAGGCACCGATGCGGCGTGCGTGGTAGCCGCCGGCGTTGACGACATGCTCGCAGCGGATCGTCCCGTGCTCCGTGGCGACCTCCCACTCTCCCGAAGGCGCCCGCGTCACGCCGGTCGCTCGGCAATGGCGGATCACTTCGGCCCCGAGAAGCCGCGCTCCCTTCGCCATGGCGTTACAGGTCCCTGACGGATCGACGTGCCCGTCATCGGGCGTGTGGATTGCCCCGACGATCTGCGAGACGTCGTAGAGCGGGTTCAATGCCCGCACCTCTTCAGGCCCGATCCATCGGCACTCGACGCCGCGCGCCAGCACCGCGTCGCGCGTGTGCATCAGCCAGTCCCGGTGAGCGGTGGTTGCGGCAACGCGCAGCGAGCCACAGCCGTGCCAGCTCACACCCTGTCCGGTCTCGGCCTCGAGGCGCTTGTAGAGGTCGACCGCATAGTCGTGACAAAGCCCGAGCGCATGGCCCGCCGTCATCCGGCTGACGAGTCCGGCCGCGTGCCACGTGGCGCCAGAGGTGAGTTCGCCCTTCTCGATCAGGACGCAATCGGTCCAGCCCTCACGCGCCAAATGGTAGAGCACGGAGGCTCCCATGTTGCCGCCGCCGATCACCACCACCCGCGCCGTTGTCCGCATTGCTTGCTCTCTAGCTCTTGGGTTGCAGCCACCGAACTCTTGGGTTGCAGCCATCGGGAAGCCATCTTGGAAAAAATTCGTTGCATTTTTTTGCCCATGAGTCAAATATCGGCCGTGGAGAATGGCTCGGAGGTGGTGATGGGCGGTGATCTGATGCACGACCCCGCGATCGTGGAACAGGCGCGGCGGATCCTCGGTGCCGAGGGGCTTGCGCAGGTCTTTCGGCCGATCGAGGAGGCGGCCGGGTTGCCGAACGCCGCCTATTGGTCCCGCGAATGGTTCGAACTCGAGCAGGAGCGCATTTTTCGTCGCGCCTGGGTTTTTGCCGGAGCGCGTGCCGAGGTCCCCGAACCGGGCGACGTGAAGCCCATCGAGGTCGGTGGGGTTCCGATTCTCATCGTCCATGGACGGGACGGCGCGATCCGCGCCTTCCAGAACGTCTGCCGGCACCGGGGCATGCAGCTGGCAACCGAGCCCTGCCGCAAAACGACGCTCACCTGCCCCTACCATTCCTGGAGCTACGGTCTCGACGGCCGGCTCCGCGCGCGCCCCCATTTCCACGGGCCGAATCGTGGCGAGACCTTCCGTGAGGGCGGCGGCTCCACTCTCGACCTGATCCCGGTTCGGCTTTCGGAGTTCTACGGCTGCTTGTTCGTCAATGTTTCGGGCTCGGCCGAACCGCTGGAAAGCTGGATGCAACCGGTTGTGGACTCGCTGGCGGGCTACGACCTGGCCGCCATTCGCTGGGCGGGCAAGATCGACTTCGAAGTCGAGGCCAATTGGAAGCTCGTCTACGAAAACTACATGGAGGGCTATCACGTCTTTGCTCTTCATCCGCGCCTCTTGAAGTTCGCTCCAATGGAGGCGCGGATACCTGGCGCATGGATCGGAAACACCTTCGTCAATGGCTATCGCTTTGCCGAGGTCGAGCCCGGTCGCGGCGAGGGACTTCCCCACTACCCCGGCCTCGTCGGTGAGGCCACGCACACGGGAACATGGTTCCTGACCATGCCGCACTTCGCCGTCGAGGTGTTCCCCGATCAGTTCACGGTCCTGGTCGCCTATCCCGAGGGCCCGGACCGCTGCCGCGAAGAGCTTCACGTGTTCCTGATCGGCGAGGAAGCCGCTACGGGCGCGCGCTACGCCGACGCGCGCGCCGAGGTCCTCAAGATGTGGGAGGACCTGAACAACGAGGACATTTCGATCCTTGCAGGCATGCAGCAGGGGCGGCGCTGCCCAGGCTATGACGGCGGTCGCCTGTCGCCGCATTGGGAGGGGCCGACGCTCGACTACGCCCGCCGCATCATCGAGTTGACGCTGAAGCGATGACAATCGAGAAGGGCGCTGGCGGGCCGCGCACTTGCCCTCGCCGCGGTCCCGGAAAGCCGATGCCGACCATCGCGTCGGCCCGGCGGCCCCGAGGATCGCCGCCCAACCAAAACGAATGGGCCTCCGGTGGAGGCGGTTCGACCGAGGTTCAGCGGGCCACTCGCACTTCCAACCCGAAGACGAAATCGTCCCTCACATCGAACGATTGGCGTGCAAGCGTTTGCTCACGCTCCGTAACCCGGACCTCGTAGGTGCCGGTTGGCAGGTTGTCGACCCGGAAGTAACCGAACTGATTGGTCCGGGCCCGGCCCGCCTCGGTCCCGTCCGTTGCCGCGATCACGACCTCGACGTCCTGAAACGCTTTGCCGGCCGCAGTCGTGACCTGGCCCGCCGCGCCGTACAGAATGGTCGTCTCGAAGGTCATGCTCGTCACCGCACCCGGGGCGACCCTGGCGACGATGGATCGCTTCTCGGCGACGTGCTCGAGTGGCAACCGCTCGTCGTCGAAGGAGACGATCCGATTGCCGGGACGGACCCCGTCGATGAGGAAGCTGCCATCCGATCGCGTACGTCCAGCGATGGTCCCGTCGACGAGGATCGGGATGTCGGAGAGATCGGCGGATGCGGCATCAGGGGCAACCACGCCCGCCAGGCGCCCGGCATCCGCGCGCACGCCGCTCCCGACTGCGGCAACGACCTGCCCGCCATCGGTGAAACCGAGGTCGAACGACAGGCCGATACGCACTTGCGTCTCGGCATCGCCGCGCAATGCGCCCATCCCGCCAGCCTCGTCTCCATACACGGCCAAGCGGGATGTGCTGGCCTCCAGGAAGCCGTAGACTCCGGGCGCCAGTTCGCGGCGCAGCGCCCCTTCCAGATCGAGGCCGGAGGGCCGCGCCGTCAATGCGATGCGCCAGTCGAGCTCCGCCCCCAAGAGGTCGTTGCCCGCGAGCGCCACGAGCCCCTCCACCTCGTCCTCGATGAAGTTGTAGCCACCGCCCCAAGTGAGCGAAACATCGCTCTCCGGCAAGCGATGCTGGAACGTCGCTCGGGCGAGGTCTTCCGTAACGTCGGCGTGCGCGGTGTCGGTCGGGCTCATCCACCACGTCGCGTCGAACCGATAGTGGCCGGTGTTGTCCGGACGAAGTCGAGCAAAGACGCTCCTTGCCGGCCGCCAATAGACGAACGGCAGCAGATATCTGGTGTCCTCGTCGCGGCGCGCCATGAGACCGATCTCCAGGTCGGCGTCGGGCAGGTAGGACAACGTCGCCTGGTCGATCCGTCTGCCGGGGGAACAGGCGCGCCCGGCAACGGCCCCCTCGCATGCCTCCTCATGCCGGCCGAGACCGCGGAACGAGTTGACCAGAAGCCGCCAGTGATCTCCCTCGGCCGTGAGGCCGACGTCGTGGCCGATCCGTCCCGTCTCGTCCAGCGCAACCGCGGCGGTGACGAGCACACCGGGCAGGACGCGCGCAACTGTTCCGGCAAGCAACGTCGTCCCGTCTTCCGACAGCCGCGCGCCAGCCTCCAGGGTCAGGTCCTCGCTCGCCCCCCAACGGACGAGACCGACCGCTGCCAGACCGCTCTCATCGTCCTCGTCGAGTGCATCCTGGGAAAGATGTGCGAACGCATTGCCCGTGTGACCGGCCGCCACGACGACGGTCGTCTGGCCTTGGTCGAGCAGCAGTTCCGACAGCTCCAGCGTCTGCCTTTCGATGCGCGCGGCGGCATAGGGATTGTGTGGATCGAAAAGCTGGATCTCGATGTCGGCCTGACGCGCTGGGAGCCCGACATCCTCGAAGCGATAGGTGCCGTCAATTCCGATGTCTTGGCGGCTGACGAGCAGCCCGTTGATCCAGAGTTCGGCAAAGCCACCCACCGGCCCGCGACCATGGAAGGAGCGTCGTGCCGTATTCCATCGATCGAGCAAGGCGCCCGAATTGAGGTGCGCGCCCTCGGTTCCGACTGGTCGAGACGACCATGCCCATTGCGCGCCGGTCAGCTCCTCGGGCTTCATCAATGGATGGAGCGCGAGGGTCTGATGGCCGATCTGCACACTCTGGTGATCGTCGATCTGGCGCATCCAGAAGACGTCGCGGAGTCGGCGCTGGCCGTAGATCTCATCGTAGGCGACCTGCCAGACGCCTTCGTAGGCGAAGCCGGTCGCCCGTAGCGTGCTGTCGAAGCCAGAAACACCTGAGCCCATTGGTTCATAGCTGACGCGGCCATGGATGCTGGCAAGGCCGTAGGCCTGTGGGTGGACCTGCGGAACCAGTTCGATATCGGGCACGGGGTGATCAGCGCCGGACTGGCGCCGCCCGTGCCAGGGAACGTCTATGGCCAGCGTTCCGGCATTGCGATCGTGGTGCACACGAAGGTTGAGAGTTTCGCTGAGGTAGGCTTCGTCGACATAGGAGATGCCCGCATCGACCAACACATGGGCGCTTGGAACCGTGACCGTGCCTAGGGGCGTCTCGATGCGGGTGGGGGCGCCGGCATCGCCGCCATCCAGAACGGTCACGGACATGTGGGCGGCGAGTTCGCCGAGAGGCAGCCACAGCCGGCGCTCATCGTTCAGAACCAGCAGTGTCGCCACTTCACGGCCCGATATCACGAGGCCGATCAGGTCAGGCTCGGGCGTTGCCGAGGCCGGCCGCGCCTCGAGCAGGCAAATCGCAACGAGCCAGAGACCGACCGCGATCCATCGCGTACGTTGCGCGAGCAAGGCCCCGGCCGCGAGCGTGCCAAGGCGATGACCTTGCGGGCCTCGGGCCGTCATGGCACGCGGACTTCGGTCGAAATCGTCGCATGATAGCGTCCGGCAAGCGCAGCACCGTGGAACCGCAGGACGAGTTCCGCGTCCCCCTCGACGATCTGATCGGTCGCGTTCCGGCAGATGACCCGTGGCGGAAGCGGGCGGATCACGGCATTCATCCCCGTCGCGCCGCCGGCCTCCTGAAGAGCGACGCCCTCATTCCCGGAAAGCTCGTGCCTGACCAGCAGTCGGCGCGGTTCGATCGAGCGCGGCAGGCGCATACGCCACAGGCCATCGATACGGCGGCTCAAGGTTTTCGCCAACACAGGCACAGGCAGCCTTGGCGCGGCGCCGGCGATGCGATCGGCGAGGACGGGTGGCGGCCCGAAAATCTCTCGTGCTGGGATCGGCTCGGCGGAAACGCTCGCGGCCTCTTCGACCTCGAAGGGGCGCAGGCTGGTGAGCGCGCCGTGACAATCGGAGAACGCGAAGCTGGGCTCGATGCTCGAGAGCAACCACAGGCCCGTGGCCATCATTGCCAGGACCCTATGCAACGGCCGGTCGCTCTCCAACCGCACCAGCATGCGCATCGGACCGTCTCACCGTCTCGGGATCGTCAGGGAGACGACCCGACCCAGGCTCCGCTCGCCGACGGTGCCGGAATAGGCAACGCGGTAGCGGCCCGGCTCCAACGGCGTGGACCACGGTGTGAGCAGTGTCCGGCGCGTGCCGGGGAACACGGGCAGTGAGGTGAGGGCCCCGCCGGCGACGGCGCCTGCGGGCGGCGTCTGGCTGGCGGGCGGCCTTCGGGCGAACGCGGCCACCATCGCCAGGGCCTCGGCCTCCGGTGGCGCCGTCTCGTCAGGCCAGACCAGGTAGTGGCCACTGCTTCGGCTGCTGGCGTTGCCGCGGGCCTCGGCATCGACGGAAATGGCCTCGGGGGTCGCGTCCGTGCCATGGACAACGCTCGCGATCCGCTTGTCACCGGCCTGGGCATAGACCGCGACGCCGAGGCGATAGGCGACCCGGATCGACGAGCCGTCACGGACCCGGTCCGGTTGCTGCTCGAGGAAGATCATCGCCCGGTGCTCGCCGGGCTGGGGGCGCGTGAACGGGCGGATGGCAAAACGCACGGTTGCCGTCTCGCCCGCCTCGATCCGGACCTGCAAAGGACGGATCAGGATCCATTGGTCGAGCGAGTCCGCGTGTGACGGGAGTTCACGGATCTGGTTGTTTTCGTCGAGATCGAAGTTGGCGACCCGGATGTTCACCGTGGTCGCCTTGTCGCCGTAGTTGATGAGCTTCAGCGATTGAGTCGTCGGCCGGGGTCCGAGTTCGATCTCGACCCTGGCCGGCGACACGCCGATCGTGAAGGCAGCCGCCGGCTGCATCTGCAGCGCGACCGCCGCCAGCACGACCGCTGTCACACAGGCCCACGCCGCGTGGACCGAAACCTTGAGCATAACGCGTCTCCTTGGCCGCCCCTTGGTAGCGGCTTCCGGCAACGCCAAACGTCATGCCGTTGAGTTCAAGAACCAGCGGGACGTCCGCTGCGCTCAGGGAAGTGTCGCCGTCACGGTCAGCACGTCATCGCCTTGGTGGACACCAGCAGCGGAAAGAGCGCTGAGGTTTGCCGTGGTCGTCAGGTTGATCGGTGTTGGTGTGCCGCCCAGTGCGACCGTATAGGGACCGCCAGCGGCCCACGCACCGACGGTGATCGATGAGGCGCCGTTGTCGAACGACGTCAGGCCTGCAGCCGAAACGCTCACCGTTCCTGTCGCCAGTCCGCGCATGGCGCAGACGTTGTTGAGCGCCAAGGACTTGCTGGTCAGCACCGGATTTGGCGTTGTGGACGTGTTCGCATTCAGTGTCGCGGTGATCGACGTGCCATTCACGGCGATCGTCGGGGTACCGGTCAGGGACGCCGTCGCCGAGACGCCCGTCCCATCCGCCGCGAACGTCAGGCCGGTGTTCAGGAGGGCGCCCATGTCCGCAGCCGTGATGTCGATGTCGACGTCCGTGTAGCAGTAGAGAATGAGGATCTGCGGCAGCTCGATATCGACATCGATGTCGAGCGAGGCCGCTCTTGTGCCGGTGTGGCTCATCGCAAGCAGCGCAGCTGCCGCGAGGGCTGTAAGGTGTCTTCGCATCAAGTGCCTCTCAGGCAGAGGGTTCATGGCACGCCGACCATGTCAAAACACCGTTAAAGGATACCTAATAATCTATTGGGATTCGTCGTGTTTTGCAATCAACAGTTGAGGAATTTGACAAGCGGCAACCCGTCTTGACGATGTCGGCCCGCCATTTGCGGGTGCAAGAGGCGATCACGGCGCGGAGGCAGTGACGCGGATCACCCCGGGGGTCGTGCTGGAGTGCAGTCCGGTCCGCGCTGCGTTGGCGAGGTCGAAGACGACGCGGAAATCGACCGTGAACTGGCCGCCGAGAAAGAAGAAGAGAGTGAACCAGTTGACCGAGAACTGGTTGGAATACGCTCCGGTCGTATGTCCAGGACGCACGCCGACCGAAGTCACGCTGACGCTGGAGCCGCCGGGGCCGGTGAGGAGCGTGTTGCCGGTCAGCTGCGCGCTGACGACATAGCTTCCGAAGCGGAACCCGATGGCCTGGACGAGGCACATATCCAGGGCCTCGTCCGCGTATGTGGTCGATAGAATGCTGGTATCCATGCCGCCGATCGTCACCGACCAGCCACCGGGCGAGGCTGAAACACTCACGGAACCGCCCGAAGACGGGCGCGTGACCTCACCACTCGGCGAGGCGATGCCGGTGACAAGTTGCGTCAGCTCCTGAGCCGAAGGTGAGAACGTGATGGTATCGACGCAGCTCAATTGCAGACCGGGATCGACGTCCACGATCAGACCGGTTCCGACCCCAGCGGCGCGCGCACCAGGAACGCTCACGGCCGCCCAAAGGCAAAGCGCAAACGCCCAAAACCGGAGTGGGATCATCACCATGGGGCCGCTCCTTGCCAGCCCCAATGTAGATGAGTCGTGGGGCCTTTGCGCCTGCCACGAGGCGGGCACACGAACCGACGCCGATTGAAATCAATGGTGACCCCGGCGCGATTCGAACGCGCGACCCTCAGATTAGGAAAAGCCTGCTACATGAACAAATAGGGAAACTTTAAGATTCATCGGAATGGACATTTTTGTAATGTAAACAATGCGATGTGGCGATATGTGGTGATATGCCCTCACCTCCAACCACGTGACAAAGTGGTACCCACGTGGTACCCAGAAGGCCTTCAGAATTCGCATCTGAGGGTCGCTATGAGCCGTGAATCCTTGACCGACCTCAAGCTCCGCAAACTGCGGGGCGACAGCACACAACGGATGGAAATCTGGGATGGCAGCACGCCGGGTTTCGGCGTGCGCGTCTCGGCCTCGGGCATCAAGACGTTCGTCTATATGTACCGGCAGCATGGCCGGAAGCGCCGCGTCACCATCGGCAGATACCCCGACATCAAGCTGGCCGACGCGCGTGCTCATGCCCACGAGCTGCGCGCCCGTGTATCGCGCGGCGAAGATCCGGCAGACGAAGTCGAGGTCGGCGAAGACAAGACGCGGTTCGACGTGGCGGTCGACGACTTCGTGCGCCTGCACTGCGCCCGCCACAACCGCGAGTCGACCAGGCGCGAGACCGAGCGCGTCCTTAAGCAGGTCTTCGTTACGCGTTGGAGGCGGCGCGACCTCGCGACCATTGGACGGTCAGAAGTCCTTCGCGTCCTCGACGATATCGTCAAGGAGGGCAAGCCGAGCGCTGCAAACCATGCACTGGCCGCCATCAGAAAGTTCTTCAATTGGTGCGTCGAGCGGGGGCTCGTCGATCAGAGCCCGTGCATGGCTATCAGGCGGCCGTCCAAGGTTGTGTCGCGCGACCGGGTACTCTCGGATGAGGAATTGGCCGCCGTCTGGAGCGCGGCGGACGCCACGGGGTTCCCGTTCGGCCGCATCGTCCAACTCCTTATTCTTACCGCCCAACGCCGCACAGAAGTCGCGGACATGCGCTGGAGCGACATCGACTTCGATGAACGCGTCTGGTCGATACCGGCCGAGCGCAACAAGTCAGCGCGGGCGCATACTGTCCCACTGACCGACGCGGCCGTCGCGGTGCTCGCTTCGGTTCCGCGCCTGTCCGACGAGTTCGTGTTCCCGTCGGTTGGTGCCGCGAACACATCGTTCTCCGGGTTCTCGAAGTGCAAGCAGCGGCTCGACGCTGCGGCGGGCATCGACCCGTGGCGCTTGCACGACCTACGGCGAACGGTCGCGACCGGCCTCGCCCGGCAGGGGACGTTGCCGCATGTGGTCGAGCGGCTGCTCAACCACGTTTCGGGCAGCCTTGGCGGGGTCGCCGGCGTCTATAATCGGTTCCAGTACCTCGGCGAGATGCGCGAGGCGCTCGACGCCTGGTCGGCTCACGTCTCCACACTTGGCGACATAGCGCCAAATAACGAATAACACTCTGCATCGGCGGTCGCGAACGCTGCGTCGCGCCCGTTCGCGGCTCGTTGTCATGCTTGACTCGGTGCTGATAGCTAGCATATAGCTAGCGTCCAACAGGCAGGAGCAAGCCACCAATGTCAAAGCCAAACCTTAAGCGCATCATCGATCGGGCCGAACTCGACGAGATGATCCCATACACCCTTGAGCACATCCGCCGTCTCGAAAAGACGGGGCACTTTCCACAGCGGTTGCAGCTCGGTAGCAACCGCGTCGGTTGGTTGCTCTCGGAAGTCGAGGAATGGATTGATGAACGCGCGCGTGCGCGCGTGAAGCCGGGGAGCGATGAGGCCTGCGATGAAGTTTGACCCCGTCTCCATCGACGAACTTCGAAAGCGCAAGCGGGAGTTTAGCGAACGCCTTGCCGCGGACAGGGAAGCGACGCCGCGCACAAGCACGGACGGCAGGAGCCTTCGCGCTGGATCACGTTCCGAGCAGTTGAACCTACGTGTCACGAAGGAATTCAAGAGTGCGCTTCAGCGCGAAGCGCAGGCGACCGGCATGACCATGGCCGAAGTCATGGAAGCTGCCTGGGATGCGTATCGCACGCTTCGCGACGCCCCGTCGGATAGCGCGAAGGCACGCACGGGAACGAAGACGGGTGCGACGCGGAAGAAGTCCTCGTGATCTCTTCGAGCCGTCATTGTGCGCGCCGGGTCGGTCTCCCTCAAGGGCAAGCCGCTTCGCGGTGCTGTCGCACCCTTGACCGAGCCCGCCCCTCTGCGCCTTGGACGGTCATGAAGAGAATGGAACAGAATGACCACGTGGCGGTCATGTCGCCCAGGAGTGCTGAGTAATGTGGACGCTGAGTATCTGTTCGTCCAAGGGAGGCGTCGGCAAGACGACCGTCGCTGCCAGCGTGGCGGCTATCGCGGCCGGCGAGGGACTGAAAGTCGGTCTCATCGACCGAGACCCACAACAGTCGCTTGCGCGGTGGTGGGAATTGCGAGGGCGACCGGGGAACCCAATTCTGGTGACGGGGATCGATACGGTTGCGGAGGCCGTGAACGTGTTGAGCGAGAACGGCTTCGACCTGGTGATCGTCGACACGCCGCCGATGCCGCTTTCGGCAGTCGAGCCGGCGGTCAAAGTTGCAGACCTCGTCGTCGTCCCTTCGCGGCCGTCGCCGCTCGACGTCGAGGCGCTCGATCCGGTCGTGAAGGCAGCCAAGCGGCACAAGCGTCCGTTCGTCTTCGTCTTGAACATGGTGGGCGTCGACAAGGATCTGGTCGCGGGTGCTCGGAAGTATCTCGCCGAAGACGGCGACGTGCTCTCTGAAACGATCGCGATGCGTGATGTGTTCATCAGCGCGATGACCAGTGGGCAGACCGGCGCCGAAGTCGATGCGTCGGGCAGTCGACGCGAAGTGCAGGCAGTGTGGAGCAAAATAAAGGAGCGGCTGCGCAAGAAGTAGTTTCGCGTCGCATGAGGCCAGCCGGACAACATGCGAACAACTATGAGCCTGGTCGGGGCCACGCTTGCGCTCGGCTTCATGGGAGCGTCGTGCGCCATGAACTGGCGCTACGGCGTCAGCCTCGGACGCGATGAACTTTCGCAGTGGACGCTCGGCGGTGTCAGCGTCGTTGCAGACCTGTTCAAGGCGACCGCCCCCTTCTTTATCTTCTGGGCGTGTGCGCAGCGGAACTGGTCGGTCGCATTCGCGGCGTCGGTTCTGTGGACGTTGTGCACGGCATACAGCCTCACGTCGGGCCTCGGCTTTGCAGCGGTCAATCGGTCGGACACGACAGCGGCTCGGGCGACCATCATCGAACAGCACGCTGGTTTTGCAGGCCGACTGCGGGAGGCCCGTCAGCGTCTTGATGCGCTTGGCACGCCGCGTCCGGTCGATGCCGTCGCAGCGGCTCTCGCGGGTCTGCGTCTCGATCAGAAGTGGCAGCGAACGCGGCAGTGTACGGAAGCGACTGTCGCGGAAAGTCGGACGTTCTGCCGCGGCTATCACGAAACCGAGGGCGAGCTGGCGCGGGCGCGCGCGGTCGCGACCGTTCGTGACGAAATCGCTGTGCTGGAGAGGCAGTTCGAAGACGTGAATGCCGGCGCCGTCAACGATGCCGATCCGCAGGCCGGCATCCTCGCGAGGCTCACCGGGGTGCGACAAGGCACAGTGTCGAATGCCCTGATGGTGCTCCTGGCCGTCCTGGTCGAGTTGGGTTCGAGCCTTGGTCTGTTCGTGGCGCTTTCCCACGGAGGGAATAGGGGAGGTTTGCACCCGTTGCTCGGCAAGCTCGCCAAGCAGAAGAGCCGACCCGACGTCGCTCGCTACGCCGTTGCCCGCTTGCGATTCCGGGACGGTGCAGACCTGTCGCTCGACGCAGCGTTTGATGACTACAGCCTGTGGTGCGCGCGAGCGGGCGTCGGCCTGCCCGATCAGGCGGACTTCGCGGACGCTCTGAAACTGCTCGGAGAACTGGTCGGCATCGAGACACGCGAAGTGGCCGGTACGCTCCGGATAGCAAACATGGAAATCGAATCTGCCGGGGGCTTTCCGGACTGAAAGAAGATGCCGGCTGATGCCCGGCAAAAGCAGGCAAGACGACCAGGCACGCGTCAAGTTCCGTGGGAGAATAAAAAAGGTACGCTGAGAGTTCCAGTTCCTTCAACAGCCAACATAGGGAGAATCCTCATGGCTACGGGAAATCCGGACTTCGTCGCATACACGGTTCGCGACAGGGGCGTCGACCGCAACGGAGAGAAACGCGATCCGTTCTGGCTCCGCATCGGTGCCGCGTTCGCGCACGAGCGCGGCGAGGGCTTCAACATCGTCCTCGACGCGTTGCCGATCGACGGCCGCATCGTTCTGCGCAAGCCGAAGGAGAGCGACGAGTAGGTGATCACCCAGGGGCGCGCTGCATATCCGGTGCGCCCCGCCAACCGCCGAGGAGGGGTGAATGAGTATACGACTCGACTTGCAACCGATGCCGGACGGATACGGGTTCATCTACGGTCAGTTGCACGACGTCGGCGTGGCAGGGGAGCTGACCTTCCTCGGAACGGTCAATATCCTGCCGCCGAATGCACAGTGGAATGGCCAGTTCACACTGGACGGCTACGAGCCGCACGACACGGACTGGATCATCTATCTCGACGGCGAGGAGTTTGCCCGTGCGCGAAGCCGCCAACACGTCGAGGACGCGATCCTTCAACGGCTGCTTCCCAAAGCGAGCTAGCCACAACGAGCCGGGGCACCTGTCCCGGCTCTTATCTTTTGCCCAGCCGCGTCATGCGGTCGGTGGCGAAAGCAGCCTCAAGAGCGTATTCTGACGCTGGGGCACGAATCCGGACAATCGAGTGTGTCGGCCTTGGCCGAACAACGCGAGCCGAGAGGTGTCCCGCGAACTAATTTTCATGAGTGAATTCAAACGACAAGAGGAATCGACGCAGTTGGAACACATCGGCGAAATCGAGCGGCGGCTGTGGTCGAGCGCGGACAACCTGCGCGCGAACTCCAACTTCGCCAGCAACGAATACTTCATGCCGGTCATGGGGCTGATCTTCCTGCGCCATGCCTACAGCCGGTTCCTGAAGGTCAAAGAGGCCATCGAGCCGACGCTGCCGAAGCGCGGCGGCAAGGCACGTCCGCTGAAGAAGGAGGACTTCTCGCAGAAGGGGGCGATCTTCCTTCAGCCGCAGGCACAGTTCGACCACCTGGTTGGGCTGACGGACGCGAACGACCGCGCCAAGGCGATCATCGACGCCATGGACTCGATCGAGGCCGACTACGAGACGCTGAAGGGCGCGCTGCCTAAGCAGGAGTATCAGGAACTCGACAACGAGGTGCTGGGTTCGCTGCTGCGCACGTTCAACGACCCGGCACTGAAGCGCGCCAACGGCGACATCTTCGGGCGCATCTACGAATATTTCCTCACTCAGTTTGCCGACCAGAAGGCACACGACGGAGGCGAATTCTTCACGCCCGTGTCGCTGGTGCAGATGATCGTCAACGTCATCGAGCCGGAGCACGGCCGCGTGCTCGACCCGGCCTGCGGCTCGGGCGGTATGTTCGTGCAGTCGGCACACTTCATCGAACGCATGCACATGAACCCAATGGAGCGCGTGACCTTCTACGGCATGGAGAAGAACCCGACGACCATCCGTCTCGCCAAGATGAACCTGGCGGTGCATGGCCTCGAAGGGGATATTGCGCGAGCGATCAGCTATTACGAGGAGCCGCACGAGCTCGTCGGCAAGTGCGACTTCGTGATGGCCAATCCGCCGTTCAACGTCGACGAGGTCGACGCGGAGAAGGCGAAGAAAGACCCGCGTCTCAACTACGGCCTGCCCGGCGTCAACAAGAAGGGCAAGGTCGGCAACGGAAACTATCTCTGGATTTCGTATTTCGACGCCTACCTGACTGCGACCGGCCGCGCCGGCTTCGTCATGTCGTCACAGGCATCGAGCGCAGGCGGCGGGGAAGCGGAGGTCAGGAAGCAGCTGATCAAGGCCGGCCACGTCGACATCATGATGGCGATCCGCGGCAACTTTTTCTACACACGCACGGTGCCGTGCGAGCTGTGGTTCCTGGACAAGGCCAAGGCGAAGGAACATGCCGATAAGGTGCTGATGATCGACGCGCGCGGCGTCTATCGCAAGGTGACGCGCAAGATCTACGACTTCTCTCCCGAGCAGCAGGCGAACCTAACGGCCATCGTGTGGCTCTACCGCGGACAGCAGGAGCGCTTCTTCGAGTTGCTCGAAGAGCACCTGGAGCGCGCGGTGGACGAGGCACGCCGGGTGAGCGGCGCGTACGCGATACCGGACGACGAGCGAGACGAGTTCGCACCGCTGAGCGCATTTGTGGAGGCGTTGGATGAAGCCATCGCCACCCACACCAAGGGCGACCTGCTGAACGGGGCGGGGGAGACGGCTGAAGAGCTGGAGGCAGCGGCGAAGCTCTTCCGCGCGGACGTCGAGTCATTCGTTTCCACTGTCGAGAGCCTGGGCAAGGCCTGGGAAAAGACCAAGGGCACGATGAAGAGCCTGACAGCGTTTTGCGATGACGCCGAGGCGATGGCGAATGCCAGCCGCGACCTGATTAAGCAGGCCGACCATCTCTACAAGCTGCTCTCGCGGGTGGTCGAGGCCGGCAAAGCGAACGGCCGCGGCAATCCGCTAAGGGCGCTGGATGCCGTGCGGAAGGCGTCGGTCGAGCAGCTCAAGCACCCGCGCTATTTCTGGCGACAGGCGCATTGGCTGGTCGAGCGCTTCCCGGAAGGGAAACTGCGTGACGTGCCCGGCCTCGTGAAGCTGCTCGATTTCAAGGAACTGGAAGCCAACGATTGGAGTCTGACGCCCGGCCGCTACGTGGGCGTCGCACCGGAAGAGGAGGACGAGGACTTCGATTTCGAAGAGACGTTGCGCGAGATCCACGTCGAACTCGAAGGGCTGAATGCTGAAGCTGCGGAACTGGCCGCCAAGATCGCCCGGAACTTTGAGGAGCTGGGCGTATGAGTTGGCAGGACGCGACGATAGGTGACTTAGTTGCTTTGCAGCGTGGTCACGACCTTCCCGAGGAGCGACGACTTCCGGGTGTCGTTCCTGTAGTGGGTTCGGCGGGCCCGAACGGCTTTCATAATCAGGTCAGAGCCAAGGGGCCTGGTGTGACGCTTGGGCGAAGTGGCGCGTCGGTACGAACCGGGTAGTTCCCTGACAGCATAGACCGGGAGCATTCCTGACAGGTCAACTTGCTCGAATCACCAGGAGATTCGAGCGATGCCCTTCAAGGAGAGCTGTCGGGTGGAAGAGCGTATCGCGTTGCTGCGGGCC
>WGLQ01000035.1 GCA_016125495.1 Hyphomicrobiales bacterium
CACGGCAAGGCCCGTCTCCGCGAATTCCTCCCCGATGCGGGCGAGATCGATCACCACCGGAGCCCACTCCAATCCGTGCCGCAGCGGCCCGCGCGACCGAACTTGGCCGGCCTTCGAGCGCACGGTCCCCATGAGGCCGCCGCCGCGAACCACCCCTCCGTCGTTGCCGTCATTCGTAGAGACGAAACGCCTTGCGGATCACCCGTTCACGCATCTCGTCCGCCACGACCCGCGCCACTCGCGGGCCGCTTCAATGGAAGGCGTCGGGCATCGATTGCTTGCGAGTGGCAACGAACGCATCGATCGCCTCGGCAATGCCGGGGTCGATCGCGGGGGCCTCGTAGCTCGCCAGCCACTCGCGCGCGATGGTGTTGGCTCGCTCCTCGACGCGCTTGCGGCCTTCCGCCTCCCACTGCTCGAACGAATTGTTGTCCGCGACAATGGAACGATAGAACGCGGTCTCGAAATTCGCCTGGGTATGGGCGCAGCCGAGATAGTGCGCTCCCGGACCGACCTCGCGGATCGCGGACATCGCCTGCCCGTTCTCGCTGAGATCGACGCCCGCCGCGAAGCGCTGCATCATGGCCAGCTGGTCGACGTCCAGGATGAACTTGTCGTAGCTCGAGACGAGCCCGCCCTCGAGCCAGCCGGCGGCGTGCAGGACGAAATTGACGCCCGCGAGGAGCGTCGGCATGAGTGTGTGCGCGCTCTCGAAGGCGGCCTGAGCATCCGGCACCTTGGAGCCGCAGAGCGAGCCACCCGAACGGAAGGGGACGTTCAGCCGTCGGGCGAGCTGCGCGGCTCCGAAGAGAACCAGCGAGGGCTCGGGCGTGCCGAAGGTCGGGGCGCCGGACTGCATGGAGATGGAGCTTGCGAAGGTGCCGAAGACGACTGGCGCGCCCTTGCGGCAGAGCTGGGCGAAGGCCATGCCGGCCATTGCCTCGGCGAGGATCTGCGTCAGGGTGCCGGCCACGGTGACGGGCGACATGGCGCCAGCGAGGATGAAGGGGGAAATGACGGTCGCCTGGCCGGCGCGGGCGTAGACCTTGAGGGCGCCGACCATCGTTTCGTCGTAGACCATCGGCGAGTTGGCGTTGATGAGATTGATGATGCAGCAGTTGGCATCGAGGAAGTCGGCGCCGAACACGAGCCTGGCCATCTCGACGGTGTCGGCGGCACGCGAGGGGTGCGTCACCGAGCCCATGAAGGGTTTGTCGGACCGCTTTATGTGCGCGGCCACCATGTCGAGATGGCGCTTGTTCACCGGGATGTCGACCGGCTCGCAAACCGTGCCGCCCGAATGGTGCATCGCAGGCGCCATGTAGGCGAGCTTGACGAAATTCTGAAAATCCTCGAGGCGCGCATAGCGGCGCTCACCCTCGAGATCGCGCACGAAGGGCGGGCCATAGACCGGCGCGAAGACGGTGGCATTGCCGCCGATCTGCACGGAGCGCTCCGGGTTACGGGCGTGCTGGATGAACTGGCGCGGGGCATGGGCGATGAGCGAGCGGGCGAGGCCGCGCGGCATGTGCACGCGGGCGCCGCGCACGTCAGCACCAGCCTCCTTCCAGAGGTCGAGGGCTTCGGGATCGTCACGGAACTCGATGCCGATCTCCTCGAGGATCGTTTCGGCATTCGCCTCGATGAGGGTCAGCCCCTCCTCGGACAGCACTTCGAATGGGGCCATGGCGCGGCGGATGTAGCCGAACTGCTCGCCAGAGCCGCCGCCACGCCGCTGTGCGCGTCGTGCCTGGGCGCCGGAGCCACCCGGGCGTGCGCGGCGACGGCGCTCTCCTGCGCCCGAGGTTTCGGATTCCGGCTGATCGGTCATCTCTGCACACTCCAAGTGCTGCGGTCGCTGCCAATGCTGTGGTCGGGGTCGCGGCGCCAATCGAGGGCGGGGGTCCGTCTTGCCGAAGTGCCATGCGATCCGACTGTCGAGCCGAGCTAACCCGAGTATTCCGGTCCACAGATGTCCTGCGTCGCCAGCCAAGCGGCTGGAAGCGACATGCCCCACTCGGATCGAACGGAGTGCGCTGGCTCCTCCAGCCGCTGTTCACCGCACCAGGCGATTGTTCGAAAACGCATTTTTCCCTGCCGGTGTGTCGTGGGCCCGATCCCGCCCGTCGCAACCGGCACAACAAGGCGTCGCTTCCAGTATCGCCTCGCCAAGGCATTCGCTACATTACTCGCCACCGGCCCATCAATTCGCGACCCTGGAGGTCCAACACATGTCCGACGACGATATCGTGCTCGCGGAGCTGTCCGACGACGAACTCGTGCTGCAAATGCACGACGACCTCTACGACGGTCTCAAGGAGGAGATCGAAGAGGGGACGCGCATCCTGCTGGATCGCGGTTGGACACCTTACAAGGTGCTCACCGTGGCTCTGGTGGAAGGCATGCGGATCGTCGGGGAGGACTTCCGCGATGGCATCCTGTTCGTGCCGGAGGTGCTGCTCTCGGCCAACGCCATGAAGGCGGGCATGACGATCCTGCGGCCGCTGCTGGCGGAAACCGGTGCGCCCAAGGTCGGCAGCATGGTGATCGGCACGGTGAAGGGCGACATCCACGACATCGGCAAGAACCTCGTCGGCATGATGCTGGAGGGCGCCGGGTTCGACGTGTACGACATCGGGATCAACAACCCGGTCGAGAAATATCTCGAGGCCATCGAGAAGCACAAGCCGGACATCATCGGCATGTCGGCGCTGCTGACCACGACGATGCCCTACATGAAGGTCGTCATCGACACGCTGCGCGAAAAGGGCATGCGCGACGATTTCACGGTGCTCGTCGGCGGCGCGCCGCTCAACGAGGAATTCGGAAAGGCGATCGGCGCGGATGCCTATTGCCGCGACGCGGCGGTCGCGGTCGAGACGGCCAAGGCCTACATGGCGCGCAAGCACAACCGGATGTCCGGATCGTGATCCAGGACCGAAGCCGGCCGGTGCGGGGCCGCCTCCATCAGCCGCCAGAATGCAAGGCGCCCACCGGAACAACCGGTGGGCGTTGTCGTTCTGGGCGAGGTTGGTGGCGGACAAGTCTGGCAGGTCACCGCGACCTCGCCCGTCAGCGTCGCGGCGCACTCTCCTCGGTGGCCATCGAGACGTAGCTCGTCACCGTCCGCTCGCCTGGGCGGGTGTCCTGGAGCAGGCCCGTCGGATCGCCGCCGCGCTCGCGGTCCCAGCGAAGGGTGCCCTCGTAGTGGGTGCCCATCTCCATGCCGATACCCTGGTGGATGATATCGCCTTCGACGCGGGCCGTGCGGTGGAGCATCACGCTGCGGCCGCGCACGGTACCGGAGACGCGACCGTAGATTTCGACCGTGTCGCCCTCGATGCTGCCGAGCACATTGCCGTCCTCGGAGATGGTCACCGAGCCGCCCTGGACGTCTCCGGCGACCGTGCCCTCGAGCCGCAGGCCGCGCTCGGTGCGTACGTTGCCCTCGATGGTGATGTCGGACGTGATGACCGCCTCGCTTGCCGGTTCGCCAGCGGGCAGGCCGGATCGTGGGCGAAGAAAGCTCTGGGCCCGCGAGAGCGAGGCGATGGCGGCACGCCCATCGCCCTCCCGATCGTGGTCGCGCTCACGATCACGCTCGCGCTCCCTTTCCGCCGTGTACGTTTCATTGCCCCGATCGCTCGAGCCATTCCTTCGGCTGAAGACCTGCATCTATCTCCCCAAGTCGCAGCCGTGCGATTTGAAGATGTCACCGCGATCCCGCAGTCGGACTTTGGTCACGCGAGAGGGCGGTATTGTGGCTACAACATGTGCGATCAGCGGCGATTGACGCGCCGGGCGGCGATTGCGACAACGGCCCGGCTTGCGGCGGCGCTCCGGAGCGCTTTGCGGAGAGGGAAATGTCGATGAACGAAGGCGAGAGCGTAACGGGTGAGGCGGAGGGTGTTCACTCCCCGGTGATCCCGGAGGGGTTCCGCTATCGACGTGACGGCGTGCTCGCGGAGGGGCGCGTGCTGGTGATCGCGTGCGGCGCGATCGCCAAGGAGATCATCGCCGTGGTCGAGGCAAACGACTGGCGACACATGGAAATCGCTTGTCTACCGGCGATCTGGCACAACCGGCCCGAGAAAATCCCCGAGGGCGTGCGCGAGAAAATCCGCGAGGCCAAGGCCAGCGGCCGCTACAGCGCCATCCTGGTCGGCTACGGGGACTGCGGAACCGGCGGCCTCCTCGACAAGGTCCTGGCCGAGGAAGGCGGCATCGAGCGGCTCCCGGGTGACCACTGCTATGCCTTCTTTTCCGGCACGCGGCAGTTCGAAGAGACCTTCGCCGGGGAGATCGAGACCTTCTATCTCACGGATTTCCTGGTGCGCCAGTTCGACGCCATGATCTGGCGGGGCCTCGGGCTCGCCAAGCATCCGGAATTGCGCGACATGTACTTCCACAACTACCGCAAGCTCGTCTATCTGGCGCAAACCGACGACCCGGACCTCGATCGCCGTGCCGAGGAGGCGGCCGAGCGCCTCGCACTGCCGCTCGAAATCCGACGGACCGGGTACGGTGACCTGGTCGGCTCGCTCGGCGGGCTCGCCGGAAAGGGCCAGACGCCGCCAGCACGGTTACCCAGGACCGGGCGCGTCGGTTTCCAGACACCAGACGTCGTCAGCGAGCAACCACCGAACCAGCGGTCGGGCGATTGAGGTGGTCAGGCGATCGTCGCCGCCCTCGAAATGGGCTGGCAGGACGCTCGCAAGGCTCTCGCTTCGCGCCACGCCGCGCCCGATCCACCAGAAGGCTCGACCATGACCCGCACGCTCGTCGCCTCCGCGCGCAAGGAAATCCACATCGGTTTCGATCAGCCGTTCTGCGTCATCGGTGAGCGCATCAACCCGACGGGGCGCAAGAAGCTCGCGGCCGAAATGCAGGCCGGCGACTTCTCGACGGTGGAGGCGGACGCGCTTGCACAGGTCGCGGCCGGTGCCACCATGCTCGACGTGAATGCCGGGGTCACGGCGGTCAACCCGAACGAGACGGAGCCGCCGCTCCTGCGCAAGACGGTGGAACTCGTGCAGAGCCTCGTCGATGTTCCGCTTTCGATCGATTCATCGGTGCCGGCCGCGCTCGCGGCGGGCCTCGAGGTTTGCAAGGGTCGGCCGCTGGTCAACTCGGTGACCGGCGAGGAGGACCGCCTCGAGATGGTCCTGCCGCTGGTCAAGAAGTACAACGTGCCGGTGGTCGCGATCTCCAACGACGAGACGGGCATCTCGATCGATCCGGACGTGCGCTTCGAGGTCGCGCGCAAGATCGTGCAGCGCGCCGCGGACTATGGCATTCCGGCGCACGACATCGTCGTCGATCCGCTGGTCATGCCGATCGGTGCCATGGGAACGGCCGGTCTCCAGGTTTTCGCCCTCGTGCGCCGGCTGCGCGAGGAGCTCAAGGTGAACACGACGTGCGGCGCTTCCAACGTCTCGTTCGGGCTGCCGCACCGGCACGGCATCAACGCCGCCTTCCTGCCGATGGCGATCGCCAGCGGCATGACCTCGGCGATTATGAACCCCTGCCGGCCGCAGGAGATGGAAATGGTGCGCGCCGCCAACGTTCTGATGTCCACGGACGAGAATTGCGCCCAGTGGATCCGGATCTATCGCGAACCGGCCGGCGAGGGGGCGGCGCCGGCTGAGGAAGGGCGGCGGCGAGGCGGGCGCCGGCGGCGCGACGGCGAGGCCGCCTGACGACGAGCGAAGGCCGCCACGAAAGGGATCGAGCGACATGACGGACGGACCGGTCGAAGGCGGAGCGGGTGCGGTCGCCGAGGCGAGTGCCGACGTGAAGGATGCCCTGGTGCTGTTCATGCCGAGCGGGCGGCGCGGCCGGTTCGCGCATGGTACGCCGGTGATCGAGGCGGCCCGCTCGCTCGGGGTCTACATCGAATCCGTCTGTGGCGGACGCGGCATGTGCGGGCGCTGCCAGGTTTCGGTGGCCGAGGGGCATTTCGCCAAGCACAACGTGACGAGCGCGCGCGACCATCTCTCGCCGTTCTCCTCCCTCGAAACGCGATACGCGGAAAAGCGCACGCTCGCGGAGGACCGGCGGCTGAGCTGCTCGGCGCTGATCCAGGGCGACCTCGTCATCGATATTCCGGCCGAGGTGCAGGTCAACCGGCAGATCGTGCGCAAGAAGGCCGAGGACCGCCACATCCCGCGCGATCCGGCAACGCACCTCTGCTACATCGAGGTCGACGAGCCGGACATGGAGAATCCCTCCGGCGATGTCGAGCGGCTGCTCGAGGCGCTGACGAGGGAGTGGGGCTTCGAGAAACCGGGTATCGATTTTCATCTTCTTGCGCGCGCGCAGACGGTGCTGCGGCTCGGAGAATGGAAAGTCACGGTCGCGGTCAACGACGCCGAGGGCGCGCCGCGGGTGATCGCGATGTGGCCGGGCTTCCACAACGAGGCCTATGGCGTCGCCGTCGACATCGGCTCGACCACGATTGCCTGCCACTTGTCCTCCCTCCTTTCAGGGCGCACGCTCGCCTCCTCGGGAATCTCGAACCCGCAGATCCGGTTCGGCGAGGACCTGATGAGCCGGGTCAGCTACATCATGATGAACCCGGACGGGCATCAGGCGCTGACTCGGGCCGTGCGCGAGGCGGTCGCGGGGCTGATCAGCAAAGTGGCCGAGGAGGCCGGAATCTCGGCGGCCGACATTCTCGAAGGGGTTTTCGTCGGCAATCCGATCATGCACCATCTCTTTCTCGGCATCGATCCGCGCGAACTCGGCGGGGCGCCTTTCGCGCTCGCAACGAACGCCGCGCTCAACTGCCGGGCGAGCGACATCGGGCTCGACATCAACGAGGGCGCCAGGGTTTACCTCCTGCCTTGCATCGCGGGCCACGTAGGGGCGGATGCCGCGGGCGCGACACTCACCGAGCAGCCCTACAATGGCGATGAATTGACGCTCCTGGTCGATATCGGAACGAACGCGGAAATCGTGCTCGGCAACCGTCACCGCATCGTGGCGGCCTCGTCTCCGACCGGTCCGGCATTCGAGGGAGCGGAAATCTCGTGCGGCCAGCGGGCCGCGCCCGGCGCGATCGAGCGGGTTCGCATCGATCCGGCAACGCTGACGCCGCGCGTCAGGGTGATCGGGATCGATGCCTGGTCGGACGAGGCGGAGTTCCTCGAAAAGCGCGAGCAGGTCGGAGTCACCGGGGTCTGCGGCTCCGGCATCATCGAGGTGATCGCGGAGATGTATCTCGCCGGCATCATTTCGACGGACGGGGTGATCGACGGCAGCAAGGCGGAGCTGAGCGACCGGATCGTGGAGGATGGGCGCACGTTTTCCTATGTGCTCTGGCGCGGCGATCAGGAACTGCGCATCACGCAGAACGACGTACGCGCGATCCAGCTCGCCAAGGCGGCGCTCTATGCGGGCGTCAAACTGCTGATGGACCGTATGGGCATCGAAGAGGTGGACCGGGTCAAGCTGGCGGGCGCATTCGGCACCTATATCGATCCCAAGTATGCGATGATCCTCGGGCTCATTCCCGACTGCAATCTCGACAAGGTGCATTCGGTCGGCAATGCCGCCGGCACCGGCGCGCGCATGGCGCTGCTCAACAAGGGCTACCGGCACGAGATCGAGGAGGTCGTGCGGCGGATCGAAAAGGTGGAGACCGCGCTCGAGGCGAAATTCCAGCAGCACTTCATCAATGCCATGGCCTTGCCGAACAAGGTGGATCCGTTCCCGAGGCTGAGGGCGGCGGTGCCGCTGCCGGAGGCGGCGCCTGCAGCGGGCGGCGACGATGAGGACGGCGGCCGGCGGCGCCGGCGTGGCGGGCGGCGCGGCTGAGGGGGAACTCCCAGTCCTCCCCTCCGAGCAAGACGAAATCAGTTGGCGGCGCGCCGCCACCCGGCGAGGCTGGCGACGACCGCCTCCATGTCCGAACGCGTGCCGATCGTGATACGCAGACAGTGGTCCAGCGCATAGGCGCGCATCGGGCGGACGATTATTCCTTCCCTCTTCAAGTGAGCGTAGGCGCCGGCGGCATCGTCCGGTGCCGGTTCTCCGTCGCGCTCGAAAGGCAGGAGAACGAAATTCGTCTCGCTCGGCAGGGGTGCAAACCCGATCCGCGTCAATGCGTCGATCGTCCATGAACGCGCGGCGATCGTCGCCTCGAGACAGGCCGCGAGGTGACCGCGGTCGGCGAGGGACGCGATCGCGGCGGCGATCGAGGGGGCGGCCATGGTGAACTGGGCGTTCGTGCGCGAGAGCACGTCGACAACGTCGGCAGGGCCTACCGCCCAGCCGATCCGAAGGCCGGCGAGCCCGTGCGCCTTGGAAAACGTGCGCAGGACGAGGGTCGCGGTGCCGGCGCGGGCGAGTGCCGCGCCGCTTTCATAGCCGTGCGCGGTGACGAAATCGGCGTAGGCCGCATCGATGAGGAGGAGAATGTCGTCGCGCAGCTCCCGCCTCAGGCGCTCCACCTCGCTCGCTGGAACCATGGCAGCGGTCGGATTGCCGGGATTGACCAGATAGACGATGCGGGTCGCCGGGGTGACGGCAGCGAGCATCGCATCGATGTCCGGCCGTAAACCGCACTCGGGAACACGCACGAGTGCGGCGCCGGCCATCTGCACGGCTGTGGCAAAGAAGAGATAGCCGTAGGCGCTGGTGACCGCCTCGTCGCCGGGCCCGAGGTAGGCCGCCGTGACCAGTCGGATCGCCTCCATGGAGCCTGCCGTGCACCAGATTTGTGATGGCTCGAGGCGCTCAGAGGCGGCCACCGCGTCCATGAGGCGGAGTTCACCGTTCTCGGCATAGAGATTGGCGTCGGCCAGGGCGCGGGTCGCGGCCTCTATCGCGGCGGGGCTGGCGGGAAGCGCCAACTCGTTCTGCGCGAGCTGAATGCGGCGAACGCCGGGGGGCGCCGTGAGGTCGGCGTGCGCATAGGGAGCGAGAGAGAGGAAATTGGGGCGCGGCGCCGGTCGGGCCATGGCGATGACCGATCCTATTATTCATCTGCGGTGACAAGGGCGCGCAACACGGCGACGGACGCCATCAGGTCGTCGATCTCCATTGCCTCGTGCGGATTGTGGCTGCCGTTCTCGTTGCGCACGAAAAGCATGGCGGTCGGAATGCCGGCGAGGGCGAGAACTGCGGCATCGTGGCCGGCGCCGCTCGGCATGCGCATGACCGGGACGCCGGCGTCGCGGGCAGCAGACTCGAGGCGGTCGATCAGGGCGGGGTCCATGGGCGCCCCGTTCCATGTGAAGGGCTCGCCGAAGTCGATGCTCACGCCGCGCCGTTCCGCGATCGCTTCCGCCAGTTCGTCGAGACGGCGGTGCGCGTACTCGAGGGCGGAGGGGAATTGGCTGCGGATGTCGAGGGCAAAATCGATCTGGCCGAGGACCTTGCTACCGCCATGTTGCTCGGGATCGGACTGCACCTTGCCGAAGGTGATGGTGGCGGTCTGCCCACGGGCCTCGATTTCGTCCCAGACGGTTTCGAGGCCGGTCGCGAGGTCGCAAAAGCCGAGCACGGCATCCTGGCGATAGCCGCGCGCCGTGGCGCCCGAATGGCCGTAGGTGCCGGTCACCCGACCCTGCATGAAGCGGATGCCGCCGGCGATGCCTTCGACGAGACCGACGGGCAGATCGTTGGCGACGAGCGCGGGGCCCTGCTCGATGTGGACCTCGACGAAGCCGCGGCAGCGGGCGGGATCGATCGATCGCTCGCGGCGCGCAACGCCGTCGGGGTCGAGGCCGGCGGCGCGGAGGTGATCGCGCATGGTGCGGCCGGTGTCGAAGCGCGGGGCCTCGAGCCACTCGAGCGGCATCGTGCCGAGGGCGGCCTCGCTGCCGGGATAAGAGAGCGCGAACCAAGCCTCCTCGGCACGGAAGGCGACGACGCTGAAGGGAGCCCGCGAACGCTCACCACGCTCGGCGAGGTCGGCGGCAAGCGCGAGCCCGGCAATCACGCCAGCCGCGCCATCGAAATTGCCACCATGGCGCACGCTGTCGAGATGCGAGCCGAACAGCCAGGGGGTGAGCTTCGGGTCGGCTCCGGGAAAATCGAGGAAAAGATTACCGATGGCATCGACGCGGGTGGTGGCACCGAGCGCCTCGCCTGCGCGGCGCATGATGTCGTGGGCCGCCTGTTCGCTGGCATCGAAGGGGCGGCGTGTGACCCCGGGCGGATCGGCGGTCGCCGCCAGCAACTCGTCGAACAGCCGGTGCGCCAGATCCGTGGCCGCGCTCGCCATGTGTCGCTCCCCAATAAGCCGGGCTAGCCGCCCCGATATCCCGTTCGGCTGGCAGAATGGCGCATTTTCCGCGGTCGGCCAATCAGGATCGAACCTGACGGACGTTCGTTTACGATTCCTTAACTTTTGCTTCATCGCGCGGGCGAGCGCCTGCTAGCGTTGCCGCTGGTCGCGCTCTCGCGACTGCATTGCGGAGGGGAGGGCCGTGCGAAGGGCGCCGGCCGGGGTTCGATGGATGAGTTCATGTTGCGTTTGGGCATGATCGCGGTCGCCGCGCTGACGGGTGTCGTCTCGAGCGTCGATGGGGCCGATTTCTCGGCGCCGCTGGAGCGGGAGATCGTGGTCTTCGAGGAACCACAGTGCGCGGCCTGCGAGGCGGCCAGACGTGAGGTGATCCGGCCGTTCCTGGCGCTGCGCACCGCGAGTGCGGCACTCAGTATCGTCGACCACGAGCGGCTCGGGACCGCTGGCCACGCTCTCGGCGCGCCGATCGTCAAGGCACCGACGGTGGTGTTTCTCGAAGACGGCATCGAACGCGCCCGCATCGAGGGCTATGTCGATCCGGCGCTCTTTCAGCACCTGCTCGCGCAACTGGTTCCGGTAGCGACGGCACGCTAGCAAGTTCATGATTTTAAAATATTTTGTTCATCCGACGCTTGGTTCGAAACCGAGCTGCGAGCGGGTACAAAACGTTGGATGTGCTGCACTGGCACCGCGAACGGCGACCCCGTGAACTCGGGTGCGTACCGCGCCGGGCGGTTCCGCCGGAGCCCGAGCGTGCGGACAACGATCCGATCTTGCGGAGTGGGGGGCTTTCATCCTTAGATGGCGGCGTGTGTGTCAGCGACGTGCCGGACGGGCGCGTACGCGAGCGGGTGACACGTCATCCGACGGCGGCGGAATGGACCGCGAGGCGAACGCCACGGGAGGCGCGAAATGGACCGGCGTGACATCTTGAAGCTGACCGGCGCAGGCGTGGCGGCGGCCGCTGTCGGTGGCGTGGAATTGCCGGCCGCGCGCGGCGAGGTCATCGGCCCGGTGGCGCCGCCGAAGCTCGAGAGCCGCCATGACGTGCGTCTCGTCACACCCTGGCGGCCGTCCTCGCCCGTGACGCACGAACTGCACGCCATGGCGCGTGATCTTCACCAACTGACGGATGGGCGCCTTGCGATCGACGTCGTCGGACGTGGAGCCGACGAGGTGGCCGCGAACACCGACGGCCGGGCGACGATGGTGGCCGATCTGCAGTGGCGGCTCGCCGGCGACGATCCTGCGCTCGCGCTCTTTTCGGGCCACGGCGTCGGCGCGGTGAGCGGCCAATTCGCGGCCTGGTGTGAATGCGGAGGTGGACTTTCGCTTTGGCGGGCGGCGGCGGAGCGGCGCGGCCGTATTCCGTTCATCGTCGCCGCGACGGGTCAGCCAGGTTCGATCTGGTCGTCGCAGTGGCTCGCGGATCAGGGTCAAGGGAGCGGCTGGCGCGGCGAGCGGGTGTCGCTGATCACCGCGAAGGTTCTCGAAGCGGTTCTCGGGCCATCGCGGATCGACGGTGCTCCGGTCGTCGAGGGTGGCGGGCTGGTGCTCGATGCCGATGGTCACCGCCCGGGCGAAGGGCTGCGTCATGCCATGGTCGGTGGCGCGGCGCCGGACGATGTCGTCATCGCGCTCGAGGCGCCGCTCGAAATCTGGAGCGCGATGGACGAGGACCTGCGGCACCGCTTCGAGGGCCGCCTCGCGATCACACGGCTGCGGCTCGAGGCGATGTTCCGAACCTATGCGACGGTTGCGCGCGACCGAATGGCAATGGCCGCCGAAGGCCGCGTCGGGGCCCCCGTCGTTGCGGATCAGGCGCGATTTCGGACGGCCACGTTCCGAATTCTCGACGAGATCGCCCGAAGCGAGCCGCTCGCAGAGCGGATCGTGCAATCGTTGAAGGGCTTCCGGCGGCTGACGCAGGGTGGTGATATCCACTGGCCCGCCGACGTGGAGGAGGGGGGCCGGTCGGCCCCGTCCGTTGCATGACTTCGAGAGGGCGCGCCGCGGTCATGACGTCAGCACTTCGGACGTCGGCGAAACGCCGCTGACGTGCGGCGATGCGTATGCAGGCGCTGGAATACGACTTCCGTCGTAGGTGCCTCGGGCCGCGACGGGAACAGCCCGGAAACGGGGCGCCGAGGGGGGCTGGAGACGAGCACAAAAGCTGGACACTCCAGGTTCCCCATGCAAATGTCCGGCCCGCGACTTAACAGTCCGCAGGAGAGTAGGGAGGAAATACTTACTATGGACCGTCGTTCATTCATCAAGAAGGCCGGCCTCGTCACCGTCGGCGGTGCTGCGGCGACCGCTCTCGCTGCCCCGGCGATCGCACAGAGCCGCAAGGACATGGTCATCGTTTCGACGTGGCCGCGCGACTTTCCGGGCCTCGGCATCAGCGCGCAACGCGTCGCCGCCCGCATCGCCGAGCTGAGCGAGGGCACCATCAACGTCACGTATTTCGCGGCGGGCGAGAAGGTCGGCGCGTTCGACGTGCTCGACGAGGTGGCTGCCGGGAACTCGCAGGCCTACATCGGCGCCGACTACTACTGGAAGGGCAAGCACCCGGCGATGGCCTACTTCACGGCCGTTCCGTTCGGCTTCACGTATGCCGAGATGGATGCCTGGATGAAGTTCGGCGGCGGCAAGGAGCTGCATGCCGAAGTGATGGACCAGTTCGGCCTCACGCCTCTGCAGGTCGGCAACACCGGCGTGCAGATGGGCGGCTGGTTCAACAAGGAGATCAACTCGGCCGACGACTTCAAGGGCCTCAAGATGCGTATCCCGGGCCTCGGCGGTGACGTTCTCGCCAAGCTCGGCGCGTCGGTCGTGGCTCTTCCGGGCGGCCAGATCTACGAAAACCTCGTCTCCGGCGCAGTCGATGCGACCGAGTGGGTCGGTCCCTACAACGACTACTTCCTCAAGTTCTACGAGGCCGCGAAGTACTACTACTTCCCGGGCATGCACGAGCCGGGCTCGCAGCTCACCATGGCCATCAACAACGGCTTCTGGGGTGGTCTGACGAAGACCCAGCAGAATCTCATCACCGCAGCCTGCATGGAAGAGAATGCCATGCAGATGGCCGAGACGAACGCCCGCAACGGCGAGTATCTCACCAAGCTCATCAACGAGCACGGCGTGCAGCTTCGCGAATTCAACGACGAAGTTTACGACGCCATGGCCGAGGCGGCCGAGGAGGTCTTCGAGGAGACTCGCGCGCACAGCGAGCTCGCCAAGAAGGTCCACGATGCGTTCGCTGCCTTCCGCTCCGACGTCGGCCGCTGGATGCTCGCCGCCGAGGCCAGCTACCTGCGTCAGCGCAACCGGACGACGGGCGTCAAGCTGTAACGGCAGAACGTCGTCTCACCCACAATGCGGACGGGGCACACACCCCGTCCGCAGTTCGCGCAGGGAACCGAAGCGTTTTGACCGCCGTGGCAACCTCCGGCGCCGAGCATCAGGCGCACTCCGTCCATGCCGCCCATAGACCGGCCACGCTGACCAGGCTGTTCGGCTGGATCATGCTCGGCGTCACGTTCGCATTCGTCGTCAATGTCTATCTCAGCTATTGGCGCGGCTGGCCCGGGGCCGGCCCCGCGATCGGCCTTTCGGGGAACGGCGGCGCGCCCGATGCCCTGCTCTCCGGCATTCAAGCAGCCGTCTACATGGCAGCCGTCGGCCTCGGCATCCTCGCCGTCGTCATGCGCGGTGACGTCGGCCTCAGGGCGGACAGCAAGGTCATCTCCGACTTCAACGCCTATCTCATTCGCGCCTGCTTCTGGGCGGTTCTGCTGGTCGGCGTCGTCGACGGGGTGATCTCGTTCCTCCGGATCGAAGGGCTGCTCGAAGGCGTCGTCGGTAAAGATCTCGCCGGAGCGCTGGGACGATCGAATTTCCGCGGGCCCTACGTGCACATGCCGCTAGTCGGTATCTCGTTCGTCATCGCCCTCTTCACGCGCACACTCGGGTTCACCTGGCTGGCGCTGCTCGTGGTCGCGGCCGAACTGCTCATCGTCATCGCCCGCTTCGTGTTCTCCTACGAACAGGCACTGATGAGCGATCTCGTACGCTTCTGGTATGCGGCGCTGTTCCTGTTCGCGAGCGCCTACACGCTGATCGAGGAGGGGCACGTTCGGGTCGACGTCGCCTATGCCGGGCTCAGCGCTCGAATGAAGGGTTGGTTCAACGCGACGGGGACCCTCCTGTTCGGTCTGCCGTTCTGCTGGACGATCCTCCTGCTCGGGGCCGGTAGCAAGCAGTCGGTGATCGTCAGCCCGATGGTGACCTACGAGGTCACGCAGGCGGGCTTCGGTCTCTACATCAAGTATTTCATGGCCGGGTTCCTCGGCGTCTTCGCAGTGACGATGCTGATCCAGTTCGTCAGCTATCTGTTCGATGCCGTCGCCGACGTCCGCGAGGAGCCGGGCGGCCGCAACCACGATTCCCACAACGTCCAGTGAACCGGTAAGCCCACGCCATGGAACTGCTCTTTCTCGCGCTCCTGATCGGCATCATGGCGTATGCGCTCGGCTCGGGCTATCCGGTGGCCTTCGCGCTGCCCGGCGCGGCCATCGTCACGATCGTCATCGCGGCGGGGGCCGGCTATTTCTTCGCCGGCAACCCGGACGCCTATTTCGTCCACGGGGGGCCCAGCCAGTGGCTCAGTGCCGGGGTGACGAACTTCCGCGGCATCTACTGGGAACCTGAACGCGATACGCTGATCGCCATTCCCCTCTTCGTGTTCATGGGGATCATGCTTCAGCGCTCGAAGATCGCCGAGGATCTCCTCGTGACGATGGCGCAGCTTTTCGGGCCCATTCCGGGCGGGCTCGGCATATCGGTCGTCTTCGTCGGCGCACTGCTCGCTGCAACGACCGGGATCGTCGGGGCGACCGTCGTCGCAATGGGCCTCATCTCGCTGCCGGCGATGCTGCGCAACAAGTACTCCGTACCGCTCGCCACCGGCACGATCGCGGCCTCCGGCACGCTCGGGCAGATCATCCCGCCCTCGATCGTGCTCATCATCCTCGCCGACCAGCTGGCGAGCGCGGTCGATCAAGCGGGCGTCACGCGAGCGGCGCTCTACAAAGCCAATACCGGCCAGATCTCGATGCCGTCCGACTTCGCGATCACCTCGACGAGCGCCGGCGAAATGTTCCTCGGTGCGCTCGTGCCGGGCGTTCTGCTGGTCGGCCTCTACATGCTTTTCATCCTCGGGTTGGCGATCGCCAAGCCGTCGGTGGCGCCGGCCGTCCATCGGGAAGGTGCCTTCGACCGGGCCTTCGCGGTGCGTGTTTTCGCTACTCTCGTGCCACCGCTCGCGCTCATCATCCTGGTTCTCGGCTCGATCATCGGCGGCATCGCGACGGTCAATCAGGCCGGTGCCATCGGCGCGGTCGGTGCGATGATCATGGCGGGATACCGCTTGCGCGAGGGCGAGCGTGGGGCCTACCGACCGGCGATCCTCGCCATCATCGCGTTGCTTGCGATCGCGGTCGTCCTCAGCTTCCATGCGGTCAACGTGAAGCGGATCGAAACGTCCGAGGACGTAACGGCGCTGATCGTCGCGGCGATTGCCGTTTCGCTGCTGGTCATCTCGATTTTCTGGAGCGGTTGGCGCACCTTGAAGATCGAGGACACGCTGCGCGGCGTCATGGTCGAAACGGCAAAGACCACCTCGCTCGTCTTCATCATCCTCATCGGCGCGGCGATGCTGACGGCGGCCTTCCGGGCATTCGGCGGCGAGGACATCGTGCGCGAGTTCCTGCAGGGGCTGCCGGGCGGCTTCTGGAGCCAGTTCATCACCGTCATGGCGGTGATTTTCGTTCTCGGGTTCTTCCTCGATTTCATCGAGATCGCGGTGGTCGTCGTGCCGATCGTCGCACCGATCCTGCTTGCCGATCCCGGTGCGAACATCACGGCGGTCTGGCTCGGGGTCATGATCGGGCTCAACATCCAGACCTCGTTCCTGACGCCACCCTTCGGCTTTGCGCTCTTTTATCTGCGTGGCGTCGCGCCGGCGTCGGTGAAAACGCTCTCGATCTACAAAGGCGTCGTCGCGTTCATCGGCCTGCAACTGCTCGCACTCGTCATCGTCGGATACAATCCCTGGCTCGTGAACTACCTGCCGAACCGCTCGTCGCTGCTCTCGGAAACCGCGCCGCCGCCGAAGAACCCGCGGCTCCAGTACTGCATGGAGGAATATGTCGCGGATCGCCTCGAGCGGGACGGTGCAGGTATCGTCCGGGCGATCGAGCAGGCACGCGCGCTCGATGTGTCGGCACTTCCGCAGGACCTTCGCAAGAAGTTCGCCACTGCGACGACGGAGGCCGCAAAGGCCATCCCGGCAATGGAGGCGATCAAGGAAGCGAACCTTCGGATCACCGAATTCTCGGCCGGGTATCGACCGCTGCACATCGAAGTTCGCGCCATCGAGCGCGACATCGGGCGGGCGGAAGCCAAGCTCAAGCGACTGCGGACCATCGTCTCACAGTCGGGTGATGGACGCGCCTACACGGCGGCCCGCGGAGAGCTGGCGCGCCAGGAGATCGAGGAGATCGAGGGCGAGATCGCCGCTCTCAAGGCGCGCATTCCGGATCGCTGGCAAGCGCAGCGAGCCGAATTCACGACCTTGCAGAAGGCCGAATTCGCCGCGCGTCAGGGTTATCGCAGGATCGTCGATGGTGCCTACGATCCGCTTGTCGAAGTGCTGGCCGCGGTCCGCTCGACCTCGCAGCTCGAGGCGGTTGCAGCGGACGTGCGCGGGCTGCAGGGTGAACTGGAGAGCCTTTCGACCGCAGAGTTCGAAGCGCGGGTGACGGCCGTGCGCGACGCGGTCGGCCAGGTGGCCGGCGCCGGCGACATCCGCAGCGCCGTGAACAAGGCCAGGAGCGCCATGCGTGGCGCCGGCGCCGATCCCGCCAAGGCGCGCCCCAATCTCGTCAGCGCGGTTCAGCTTCTCGATCAGGGCCTCGAATGGCGGCGACGCGCGGTCGCCGAGGTGTTGCCCGGGCTCGAGAGTTTCGATGCCGCGATCCGCGACACCATCGGGCTCAGGGGCCAGCCCCGGCTGCCGCACGAGCAGGCCGCGTATGTGGCGGCATGCAGCTCGCATCACCGCGATCTGACGCTGAATTTCTGACGCGACACGCTTCGGCGAACCGAACCAACCGACGGCCGCCGCGTGGCGGCCGGCCGGGCTCTTGCTTGCGCAGGCGCGGGCACGTGGGCAATGGCGGCTTTTCTAGTCGACATTGGCTCGGGTCGGCATCCATCCGTGTGGATCACGCGATCGCGTACGGGCGATCTGTCGGAGGGGACTAGCCGTATGGCCTAAAGTATGTCAGCATTGTTGACCTATCAATTCCCGTGCTGATCGGCTCCAGCTCACGAGGGGTGGTATCATGGCCAAGACAGGGTCCAGCCTCGGCGACAAGTTCGATCTCGCTGAAGAGCGCGTGCTGCTGACAGGCTCGCAAGCCATCGTCAGGCTCGTTCTGATGCAGCGTGCGCGCGACGTGGCACGTGGCCACAACACGGGCGGCTACGTCAGCGGCTATCGCGGCTCGCCGATCGCCGGGCTCGAGGCCCAATTCCAACGGGCCGGCAAGCTGATCGCGGACAGTCAGGTCGTTTTCCATCCCGGTCTCAACGAGGACCTGGCGGCCACGGCGATCTGGGGCACACAGCAGGCCGAGTTGCGCGGCGAGGGTAAATACGACGGTGTCTTTGCCGTCTGGTACGGCAAGGGGCCGGGCGTCGACCGCTCCGGCGATGTCTTTCGCCATGCCAATCATGCGGGCACGTCGCCACTCGGCGGTGTCATCGCGCTCATGGGCGACGACCACACCTGCGAGTCCTCGACCTCGGCGCACCAGAGCGAATTCGCATTCGTCGATGCCATGATGCCGGTGCTCAACCCCGCGGGTGTCCAGGAGCTGCTCGACTATGGCGTGCACGGGTTTGCCCTGTCGCGCTATGCCGGCGTCTGGGTCGGTATCAAATGCGTCAAGGACAACATCGAATCGACGACCGTGGTCGACGGGCGGGCGGAGCGTGTCGCGGTCGTCCTGCCCGATGATCTGGCGATGCCACCGGGAGGCCTCAACATTCGGCTCGGCGACACGGCGCTCGCCAAGGAGGCGCGGCTGCACGATCACAAGCGTGGAGCGGTGCTCGCCTATGCCCGGGCGAACCGTCTCGACCGCGTCGTCATGGGCGGTGGCAGCGCGCCGCGCATCGGGATCATCTCCACGGGCAAAAGCTTCCTCGATACCGTCGAGGCGCTCGATCTCCTCGGCGTCGATGAAGCGGGCGCCGCCGCACTCGGCATCCGCCTCTACAAGGTCGCCATGAGCTGGCCGCTCGAGCCCGAAGGTCTCGCGGCCTTCGCCGAGGGGCTCGATCTCGTCATCGTCGTGGAGGAAAAACGCTCGCTCATCGAGACCCAGGTGAAGGAGCAGCTCTACAACCGTCCTTCCCGGCCGACCGTGCTCGGCAAGCGCAAGGAGAACGGCCGCGACTGGCTGTTCCCCGCCAAGGGTGCGCTGGAGCCGCTCGAGGTCGCCATCGCCATCGGCGAGCGGATCGTCGAGCGAACCGGCGACAGCGCCGTCGGCGATGCACTCGCCGGCCTCAAGCGGGCCCGCGGCAACGCACCCAAGGGCGGGGAAGTGGCGAGCCGCATTCCCTATTTCTGCGCCGGCTGCCCGCACAATTCCTCCACACGCGTGCCCGAGGGAGCGAGGGCGTACGCGGGCATCGGTTGCCATTATATGGTGCAGTGGATGGACCGCAGCACCGAGGGCTTCACGCATATGGGTGGGGAGGGCGCGAACTGGATCGGCGAGGCCGCTTTCTCCAAGCGATCGCACGTCTATCAGAACCTCGGCGACGGCACCTATACGCACTCGGGCTCGCTGGCTATCCGCGCCGCGGTCGCCGCTGGCGTGAACATCACTTATAAAATCCTCTACAACGATGCCGTGGCGATGACCGGTGGCCAGGCGCTCGACGGAGGAATAACGGTCGGTGACATCGCCCGCCAGGTGGCGGGGGAAGGCGTGCGGCGCGTTGCCGTCGTATCGGACGACCCGGACCGGACGGCTGCCACGGGAGCGCTGCCAGCGGGAATCGCCGTGCACCACCGCAAGGACCTCGACGAGGTGCAGGAGGGGCTCGCCAGGGAGATGGGCGTCACGGTGCTCATCTACGATCAGACCTGCGCGGCGGAAAAGAGACGCAGGCGCAAGCGCGGGCTCTATCCCGATCCGCCGAAGCGCGTGTTCATCAATTCCGAGGTCTGCGAGGGCTGTGGCGACTGCGGAAAGAAATCGAACTGCGTCGCGGTGGTGCCGCTCGAGACCGAACTCGGCCGCAAGCGCCAGATCGACCAGTCGGCCTGCAACAAGGATTTTTCGTGCCTCGAGGGGTTCTGTCCGAGCTTCGTGACGGTGCACGGGGGGAGCCTGCGCAAGGTGCGCGCGAGCGGTGGCGGCGGGCTCGCGAACGGACTGATCGAGGCAATGCGCGCGTTGCCGGAACCGGCCCGATCCGCGATCGGGCACGACCGCAACGTCTCGATCGTGATCACGGGCGTCGGTGGCACTGGCGTGGTGACGATCTCGGCTGTTCTCGGCCAGGCGGCGTTCCTCGATGGAAAAGGCTTCGGCTCGATCGACATGACGGGTCTCGCGCAGAAGGGAGGGGCCGTTGCCTGCCACGTCAGGATCGCGCCGCGCGCGGAGGATATCCATGCGATCCGCGCCGGGCTCGGCGGAGCCGACGTGGTACTCGGTTGTGATCTCGTCGTGACGGCTTCGGAAAAGGTGCTCGAGACCGTGGCGCACAACCGGACGGCACTCGTTCTCAACACACACGAGATGACGACGGGGGATTTCACCCGAAACGCCGATCTCGAGTTGCCGGTGGCGCGCATCCGTCGCGCCATCGCCGATCAGATCGGGCAGGGTGCGACGTTCGCGTTCGATGCGCATCGCCATGCCGTTGCTCTCTTCGGGGATTCCATCGCATCGAACATGATGATGCTTGGCTATGCCTATCAGAAGGGGCTCATCCCCGTTTCCGAGGGCGCGCTGCTCGAGGCGATCCGGCTCAACGGGGCCGCGGTGCAGCTCAACAGAGATGCCTTCGCCGTCGGCCGGCTGCTGGCGCACGAGCCCGCGCGCGTCGAGGCGCTGAGCGCAGCCGGTCGACAGGGCGCGGACGACGAACACGCCGAGCAGGCGACCCCGTCCCATGAAGAGGTGGTGCGCCGGCTCGCGGCCCGGCTCGCCGACTACCAGGACGCCGCCTATGCGCGGCGCTTCGAGGAGCGGATCGCCGCGATCGCCCGGGTCGAGGAGCGCGTTTCTCCGGGTTCGCGGCGGCTCGCCACGGCGGCGGCCAAGGGACTGCACAAGCTGATGGCAGTCAAGGACGAGTACGAGGTCGCGCGGCTCTATACCAACGGCTCCTTCAAGCGGGCACTCGAGGCCCAGTTCGACGGCGATTATCGGATTTCATTCCATCTCGCGCCGCCGCTCCTCGCCCGCCGCAATCCGGTGACGGGAGTGCCCGAGAAGCAGGCGTTCGGCGCATGGATGGGCGTGTTGTTTCACCTCATCGCGCCGCTCAAGGGGCTTCGCGGCGGCTGGCTCGATCCATTCGGGTACACGGGCGAACGGCGGATGGAACGCGCGCTCATCGGCGAATACGAGGGGCTGCTTGCCACGATCGAGCGGGAGCTCGATCCCGCAAACCTCGATCAGGCCGTGGCGCTGGCGGAGAGCGCGCTCGCCATCCGTGGTTTCGGGCACGTCAAGCACGCCGCGGTCGAGGAGGTCCGGCGGATGCAGGGGCGGCTCCTCGAGCAGATGCGCAGCCGGGCGCCCGCTGGCGGAGAGCCCGCAGGGGCGAAAACGGAACGCGCGGGACGGTCACAGCGCGGTAGTGCCCACGCGGCTTAGCGAGTCCGGTTGGCAGCCTCGACCGTTGGCTGGTTGCGTGGTCGTGCGCGACGGCAACACGCTGGCGAGCAGCAATACGCCACTGTTTTCTACTATTGCGCGCAAATTGTGGTCTGATACACTCGCATTGGTTGAAATACGAGACCGATGCGGGGCGGGATGATGATGGGCCGACGAGCGGCAGGGTCGGGGGTCGGGTCGGAACTCCTCAAGAGGCGCAGTGCGCTTTCGTTCGAGCGGGCGATGGCCCCCAAGGTCGGAACGGTGGTTCTGCTGTTTGCCGACGACTGCGATGCGGCTTTGGTTTCGGCGCTCGTCAACATGACGTTCGGCTACGAGACGAAGCTCCTCAGGCGACGTACCCTGGGGGAATCGTTCGATATTCTCCTGACGCAACCGTCCGACCTCATCATCCTCGGTGAAATGTTGCCGCCGAACGTCAACGCCACGAATTCCCTCAGGATGCTCGCGCCGGCGCTCGGCATGGCGCCGGTCCTGGTGGTATCGGCGCACGGCGATCTCGGTTCCATCAGCCAGCGAATGGCGGCCGGGGCGGCGGCCGTCATCAGCCGCGACAATCTGGCAGGCGCGGACTTCGCCGAGGCGGTTTCGCGGTGCCTGCGGCCGCGGGTGCCACTCGCGGCGGAATAGCGCGCACGGGCTGGCCATATCCGATCACGGCGCGGAATAATCCCGTTCGTCGGCGATTACCTTGCCGTCGTTCGGCAGGGAGCCCGGAGAGGCGATCTCCACCCTTCCGGCGAGCTTGGTGACATCGCGCAACGTCGCCGCCAATTGCGCGGCAAGGTCGGCGGGCGTGCCGGTGGCCGCCTCGGCGCGGAGGGTCATGGTGTCCTGCTCGTTCGCCCGGGTGACGACGAGGCGAAGGCGCCCGAGCCCGGCGTGGCGTCGCGCGATATCGGCGATCTGGGAGGGGTGCACGAACATGCCCTTGATCTTCGTCGTCTGGTCGGCGCGGCCCATCCAGCCTTTGATGCGAACATTGGTGCGCCCGCATGGGCTCGGCTCCGGGATGATCGCCGAGAGATCACCGGTCGCAAGTCGGATCATCGGGTAATCGGGATTGAATGTGGTCACGACCACCTCGCCGACCTCGCCGTCCGCCACCGGATCGCCGGTGCCGGGGCGCACGATCTCGAGAATCACACCTTCGTTGACGATCATGCCATGCACGAGTTCGCCCTCGTGGCGCGTCTCGTACGCGACGACGCCGAGTTCAGCGGTCGCGTAACATTGCAGGCAGGTGATGCCGCGTGCCGCATAGGCTTCGCGAAGGGAAGGGAAAAGGGCGCCACCCGAGACCATCGCCTTGCGCAGCGATGAGGTGTTGGTGCTCGCGGCGGCCCCCTTTTCGAGGAGTATATTGAGGAAGTCCGGCACGCCGACATAGGCCGTCGGGCGCAGGTGTGCGATCGCGGCGAGCTGCTGCTCGGTGTTGCCGGGACCGGCGGCGATGACGGTACAGCCGAGGGCGCGCGCGCCACCGTCCATGATCCACCCGCCGGGAGTCAAATGATAGGCGAAGGTGTTGAGGACGATATCGTCGGCGCCGAGACCGGCGGCATGGAGGGCACGGGCGGCGCGCCACCAGTCCGTGCCGGCGCCTTCGGGCTCGTAGATCGGACCAGGAGAGGAAAAGATCCGGGTGGCGCGACCGGTCGAAAAGCCGCCGAACGGGGGGGTTGCCTGTTGATGGGCGGCGAGGTCGGACTTGCGCAGTACGGGAAGGCGGGCAAGGGCGGAACGGGATGCGATCTCGCGCGGCTCCGCGCCTGCGAGGTGCCGGGCCCAGCCGGGGGCCTGCCGCACGGCCTTGGCGATCAGATCGCCAAGGAGGGAGAACTGTGAGGCCTCGCGCGTCTGCGGCGATCTCGTCTCTAGGGAATCGTAATGGACGGCTGGCGGCATGCTCTGGCGCCCTTCCATGTTGTGGGTGGCGGGCTAGGCGAGCCAGCGCTTGCGCCGCTTGTAGTGCTTGACGTTCTTGAAGGAGCGGCGATCACCCCCCGAGACGCCGAGATAGAACTCCTTGACGTCCTCGTTCGTCGAGAGGTCGGCTGCCGTGCCATCCATCACGACGCGGCCATTCTCGAGGATGTAGCCGTAGGTCGCATACCGCAACGCGATATTGGTGTTCTGCTCGGCGAGGAGCACGCTCACGCCCTGCTCCTGATTGAGGCGGCGGGTGATCTCGAAGATTTCCTCCACGAGCTGCGGGGCAAGGCCCATCGAAGGCTCGTCGAGCAGCACCATCTTCGGCTTGGAAAGGAGGGCGCGGCCGATCGCGCACATCTGCTGCTCGCCGCCGGAGGTGTAGCCCGCCTGGCTCGAGCGGCGCTCCTTGAGGCGCGGAAAATAGGTGTAGACCATCTCGAGGTCGCGCCGGATTGCCCGTCCACCGTCGCGGCGCGTGTAGGCGCCGGTGAGAAGATTTTCCTCGATGGTGAGGTGGCCGAAGCAATGGCGCCCCTCCATCACCTGGATGCAGCCGCGCCGCACGAGGTCATTGGGTGTCAGATCCTGGACCTGGGCGCCGTCGAAGACGATCGAGCCCTTGGTGACCTCGCCGCGTTCGGCGGAAAGGAGATTGGAGATCGCCTTCAGCGTGGTGGTCTTGCCGGCCCCGTTGGCGCCGAGGAGCGCAACGATGCCGCCGCGCGGCACTTCGAGTGAGACGCCCTTGAGGACGAGAATGACGTGGTCGTAGATGACCTCGATGTTGCTCACCGAGAGGATCACGTCGCCGGCCGGGCCGGTCTGTCCCGTGGTGGATTTGTTCTCGGCCATCGGTCTCGGTTCCTTGCGATCACGGGGCGGTCGCGCTGCTCGGCCCGGGGCGGGTTCGGGCGGCCGGGGAATCGGGGCGAATCCCTTCATGGATGCGGGACGCCACCGGGGGCGGCGTCCCGCGAGAGCGTGGCCTACTGGCAGGTGCGGGGCGTGATGCCGTTCTCCTTGGCGAACGCTTCGGCGTCCTCGTCGATGAGGGGCTGAATCACGTCCATGTCAGGGGAAATGTAATCGCTGACGCGGTTCCACTTCGTGCCGTCCCACTGCTGGACCGCGACGAGGCGGGGCCCCTCGTGGTTGTCGCAGGTGATCTTGACGGGGATCGTGAAGCCTTCGAGGCCGAGTTCCTTGAGACGCGCCTCGTTCACGTCGAGCGCCTCGAAGCCGTCACGCACCTGGGCGGCCGTCGGAGCCTTGGTGTTGTGCATGGCCATGGCCGTGCGGATCGCCTCGGCGGCCCACATGGCGGCAACGAGGCCGCGATTGTAGAGCACCTCACCGACGCGGTCCTTGAAGGCCGGATCGGCCGCCTTGCCGGCGTCGTAGACGTGCTTGATGATGTCACGATGCACCGGGAAGTCGGCGCCCGCGGCGTGGAAGGTGCCGGAGAGGTAACCCTTGGCGTCGTCGCCAGCCGGCTTGACGTCGTTCTCGGAGCCCGACCACCAGACGCCGATGAACTTGTCCATCGGGAAGCGGATGGAGGCGGCTTCCTTGATGGCGACCTGGTTCATGACGCCCCAGCCCCACATCAGCACCCAGTCCGGCTGCTCGCGACGGATCTGCAGCCAGGTCGCTTTCTGCTCCTGACCCGGATGGTCGACCGCGAGGGCGCGGAACTCGAAACCGTGCTTGGCGGCCAGTGCCTCCAGCGTGCGGATCGGCTCCTTACCGTAGGCGGAGTTGTGATAGACGAGGTAGATCTTCTGGCCCTTCAGCTTGTCCATGCCGCCGAGACGGTTGTCGCCGATGTATTTGACGAGCGCGGAGGCCTGGCTCCAGTAGGTCGCCGGGAAGTTGAAGACCCACTCGAAAACCTTGCCGTTGGCGGCCGAAGTGCGGCCGTAGCCCATCGAATGGATCGGGATGCGGTCGACGGAGGCCTTGGGGATCAGCTGGTAGGTGATGCCGGTCGAGAGCGGCTGATAGAGCAGCGCGCCCGAACCTTCGGTCTTGGTCTTCTCGTAGCACTCGACGCCCTGGGTGGTGTTGTAGGCCGTCTCGCACGGAACGACCTGGACGCGCTGGCCGTTGATGCCGCCGTCGCGCTCGTTGAGGAGAGTGAAATAATCGGTCCAGCCGTTTGCAAAGGGAATGCCGTTGGGGGCGTAGGGACCGGTGCGGTAATCCATGGACGGCACCACGAGATCGGCCGAAGCCGGTAGTGCCAATCCGCCCGCGAGCAGGATCGCCGCGAACGCACCGCCGAGGCGGGCAAGTCTTCGTGTCATCGTTTCCTCCCTTGTTGTGACCCGCGCGAACGAGCGAGCGGATCGGAACACGAACTCGAACTCCTGGTCGGCGAGTGTGGCCGAAGTCAGTGCGGGAACGGCCACAAACGCAACTTCTCCCTCGTGATCTGCCAAAGGCGTGCGAGGCCGTGCGGCTCGACGATCAGGAAGAATATGATGAGCACGCCCATGAGCATGATCTCGAGGTGCTTGGCAAAGACGGCCGAAAAGCCGAAGGCATCGACCATCGTGTTCTTCAAGAGGATGGGCAAGAGCACCATGAACGCCGCGCCGAGGAACGAGCCGAGCACCGAGCCGAGCCCTCCGATGATGACCATGAATAGAACGAGGAAGGAGCGGTCGATGCCAAAGGCCTCTCCCGCCTCTGCTGCCCCGAGCCAGACGGCGAACATCAGCGCGCCTGCGACGCCGATGTAGAACGAGGAGATCGCGAAGGCCGTGAGCTTGGCGACGAGCGGGCGGATGCCGATGAGTTCGGCGGCGATGTCCATGTCGCGGATCGCCATCCACGAGCGCCCGATGTGGCCACGAACGATGTTGAGCGCGACGATGGTGAGCACGGTGACGATGGAGAGCACCGTCAGGTACTCGGTGCGCGGATCGGCGGAAGGCCCGGTCAGGGCGAAGCCGAACACCTCGCGCGGGGGTACCGTGATCTGCCCGGTCGGGCTGTAATTGTAGAACCAGCCGACCTTGTTGAAGAGCCAGATGAGGAAGAACTGCGCGGCGAGCGTTGCGACAGCGAGATAGAAGCCCTTGATGCGCAGACTGGGCAGGCCGAAGAGCACGCCGACGGCAGCGGTGATGGCGCCGGAAGCCAAGAAAACGAGGATGGGATCGAGGCCCGGAAAGCTCGTCATGAGCTTATAGGAAGAATAGGCGCCGACCGCGAGGAAGGCGCCGGTGCCGAGCGAGAGCTGGCCGCAATAGCCGGTCAGGATGTTGAGCCCGAGGGCGGCGAGCGCGTAGATGAGGAACGGCAGGAAAATCGCGTTCGCCCAGTAGTCGTTTATGGCGAAAGGCACGACGAGGAAGGCGAATGCGAGGATCGCATACACCATCCAGCGATCTTGAGGGATCGTAAACAGCGCCTGATCGGCGGCATAACTGGTCTTGAACTGCCCGACCTCGCGATAGAACATCCGACCCCCCTAAATCCGCTCGATGATCTTGTCGCCGAACAGGCCCTGCGGCCGGAACAGCAGGAAGGCCAGCGCCAGCATGTAGGCGAACCAGTTCTCGATGGCACCGCCGACGAAGGGGCCGGCGTAGATTTCGGCGACCTTCTCGCCGACGCCGATGATGAGGCCGCCGACAATGGCGCCGGGAATGGAGGTGAACCCGCCGAGGATCAGCACCGGCAAAGCCTTGAGGGCGATCAAAGACAGCGAGAACTGGATGCCCGATTTCGCGCCCCACATGATGCCCGCGACCAGCGCCACGATGCCGGCGACCGACCAGACGATGACCCAGATGGTCTGCAGCGAAATGCCGACCGAGAGCGCGGCCTGATGGTCGTCGGCGACCGCGCGCAGCGCGCGCCCGATGCGCGTCTTGTTGAAAAAGACGGCGAGTACGGCGACGAGGACGGCGGCGACGGCTGCGGCGACCAGTTCGAGGTTCTCGACGTAGAGATTGTAATTGTCGAGCAGGTAGTCGTTGGCGCCCTGCGGCAGGCCGATGTCGAGCACCTTGACGTCCGAGCCCCAGATGATGTCGCCGGTGCCCTCGAGCACGTAAGCGAGGCCGAGCGTCGCCATGAAGAGGATGATGTGCGGCTGGTTCACGAGGTGGCGCAGGACGAGGCGCTCGATCAGCCACGCGATGGCGATCATGACGAGGATGGTCGCCGGAATCGCGGCCCAGACCGGCAGGGCATAGGCTGGATTGTTGGTGTGGACGAACGGGATGGTGCCATCGAGGAGTCCGACGAGGGTGAGGCCGGCAAAGAGTGCCATCACGCCCTGCGCGAAGTTGAAGATGCCGGAGGCTTTGAAGATGAGCACGAAGCCCAGGGCAACGAGCGCATAGAGCACGCCCGCGGTCAGCCCCGAAATCAAAGTCTCCAAAAAGAACAGCATCACTCGCCCTCGAACTCATTGCGCTCGGCCGCTCGGGCACGCTCGTGCCGCGGTCGAGCCCGCACTCAGTGGGCCACGCCCAGGTAGGCGGCGATCACCGCCTCGTTCGCCTGCACGTCGGCCGGGGTGCCGTCGGCGATCAACTCCCCGTGGTCGAGCACCACGACCCGGTCCGACAGGTCCATGACCACGCCCATGTCGTGCTCGATCAGCGCGATCGTGGTGCCGAACTGCTGGTTCACGTCGATGACGAAACGCGACATGTCCTCCTTCTCCTCGAGGTTCATGCCGGCCATCGGTTCATCGAGCAGCAACAACTCCGGCTCCATGGCCAGGGCCCGGCCGAGTTCGACCCGCTTCTGCAAGCCGTAGGGCAAGCGGCCGACCGGCGTGCGGCGGATGTGCTGAATCTCGAGGAAATCGATGACGCGCTCGACCGCCTCGCGGTGACGCAGTTCCTCGTTGCGTGCGGGACCATAATGGAGGGCCTGCCAGAAGACGCCGCGCTTCATCTTGAGGGTTCGGCCCGTCATGATGTTGTCGAGCGTCGACATACCCTTGAAGAGGGCGACGTTCTGGAAGGTGCGGGCAATGCCTTGGGAGGCGGCGATGTGGGGGCGCATCTGGCGGCGCGCCGTGCCCTTGTAGGTGATCGTGCCCTGCTGGGGATGGTAAAAGCCGTTGATGACGTTGAGCATCGATGTCTTGCCCGCGCCATTGGGGCCGATGATCGCCCTGATCTCGCCTTTCAAGATGTCGAAGCTGACGTTCTGGATGGCGCGCACGCCGCCGAATGCCAGCGAGACGTCGGAAACCGAGAGCAGGACCTGCCGCGCGTCTTCGCCGCCCGCGGCGTCGGACCGCATCGCTCCGGAGGTGGGCTCGAGGTCGAGTTTGTTCACTCGGCGGCCTCCTTCATGATGGACGCAGGCGGGTGCGTCTGCATGTCGACGATGTGCACGTCGCCTTCGATGACGCCGCGGCGGCCGTCCTCGAAGGTGACCTCGGTGCGGATCCGGCAGCGCGGTGAGCCGTCGTAAAGGGCCTCGACGAGCGGCGCGTAGCGGTCGGCGATGAAGCTGCGGCGGACCTTCTGGGTGCGCGTCAATTCACCGTCGTCGGCGTCCAGCTCCTTGTGGAGGATGAGGAAACGACGGATCTGCGATCCGGCGACGTTGGGCTCGCCGGCGAGGGAGCGGTTCACCGCGTCGACGTTCTCCTCGATCATGCGATAAACATCGGGATGGGCCGCGAGTTCCTGGTAGCTGGCATAGGAGACGTTGTTGCGCTCGGCCCAGTTGCCGACGGCGACGAGATCGATGTTCAGCATCGCCGCGCAGTAGTCGCGGCCATCACCGAATGCCACCGCCTCCTTGATGTTGGGATAGAATTTCAGCTTGTTCTCGATGTATTTCGGAGCGAAGAGCGAGCCGTCGCGCAGGCGCCCCACATCCTTGGCGCGGTCGATGATCTTCAAGTGGCCGTGCTCGTCGAAGAAGCCGGCGTCACCGGAATGGACCCAGCCGTCGGTCGTCTTGGTCGATGCCGTCGATTCGGGGTTCTTGTAATACTCCTTGAATCCGCCGGGGGAGCGAAACAGCACCTCGCCCGTCTCGGCGATGCGGACCTCGACGTCCGGAGCAGGGACCCCGACGGTGTCCGCGAAAATTTCTCCGTCCGGCTGCATGGTGATGTAGACGGAGGCTTCCGTCTGGCCATAGAGCTGCTTCAGGTTGATGCCGAGGGAGCGATAGAAGCGGAAAATCTCCGGGCCAATGGCCTCGCCGGCGGTGTAGGCGACCTTGACGCGGCTGAAGCCCATGCGATTGCGCAACGGGCCATAGACCAGGACCTCGCCGAGGCCGTAGAGCAGCCGGTCGATGAAGCCGACGCTGCGGCGGTCGAGGATGTCGCCGCCGACGCGGCGGGCGAGACCGAGGAAATAGTTGAACATCGCGCGCTTGGCCGGGCCGGCATCTTCCATGCGCACCAGCACCTGCGTCAGCAGATTCTCGAAGACGCGGGGAGGGGCGAAGAAATAGGTCGGGCCGATCTCGCGGCGGTCCTCGACGATGGTCTGCGGGCTCTCGGGGCAGTTCACGCAGAAGCCGGCCTCATAGGCCTGAGCGAGAGAGAAGATGTGGTCGCCGACCCAGGCCATCGGCAGGTAGGCGATGACCTCCTCGGTTTCGTCGAGCTTGTCGAAGTGGTTGCCGTTGCGGGCCGAGACGACGATGCTCTCCTGGGTCAACACGACGCCTTTCGGCTTGCCGGTGGTGCCGGAGGTGTAGAGCATAACGGCGGTCGCCGAGCCGGGAGTGGTGGCGATGCGCTCGAGCCAGCGCTGCTCGAGTCCGGCGTCAGCGGCGGCGGCGTCGCGACCGAGGCGCTGGACCTCGGTGAAGGCGTGCAGATTGTCGTGATCGTAGTCCTTGAGGCCGCGCGTCTCGTCGTAAACGACCTTCTGGAGCGTGCCGATTTCGCCGGAGATCGAGAGGACCTTGTCGACCTGCTCCTGGTTCTCGACAACGGCGATGCGTACGCCCGCGTGCTGAAGGACGTAGAGCATCTCCTCGGCGACGCTGTCCTGATAAACCGGGACCGGAATCGCACCGAGGCTCTGGGCGGCGACAAACGTCCAATAGAGGCGGGGCCGGTTGTCGCCGACGATGGCGACGGCGTCACCTTCGCGAAGGCCGAGGGCCTCGAGACCGAGTGCGAACTCGCGGACCTCACGAAGCACTTCCGCCCAGGTCCAAGTCTGCCAAATCCCGAGATCTTTTTCGCGCACGGCCGGGCGCCTGCCGAAGGTCGCGGCATTGCGTACCAGCAGCTTGGGAATGGTATCGAGATTGCTGTCCGAGGCGGCCGATCTCGCGCCCACGGGTGGCTCCCTTCCGATCACGACGCTCCTCCCCAGGAGCAGGGCTTCATCGCGCATCGCGCACCGGCGGCTGGACCGCTCTTGACGTCGCGAGCCGGGCACCGCTGGTCGCTTGCGACCCGTGGTGCCTCGTGAGCAAAATTCCACGAAACCCCGGCGCCGACAATAGGACCATTGACAGACGGGGCGCCGATTCGATGTTATGATCTGGGGAACTGTATCGAAGCGCCGGCCGGCGTTCGGCCGTTTCGACGAATTTCGGCGCTTTTCCAGTCGGTTGACTTTTTTTCGATGCTGGGCGGTGGGCGCTCACACCCTGGGCGCCGAGCGCTTGCGCGAAGTCAGCTGCCGTAGTTCGCCAAGGCCTCGACATCCAGAACGGCGATGCCGCCACGACCGACCTCGAGCAGGCCGGCCTCCTCCAGTTCCTGCAGCGCGCGGTTCGTGACAGGGCGCGAGACGCCGGCGAGGAGGCCGAGTTCCTCTTGCGTGATTTCGAGGCAAGAGCCGGCATTGGGATAGAGGACGGGGTTGAAGAGCCAGGCGAGGTTGCGGGCGACGCGGGCCACCGGATCATGAATTCGGTCGTGCTCGATGGTCGCGATGAACTGGCCCATGCGCTCGTTGAGCTGGGTGACGAGGTAGCGGTTGAAGCCGACGCTGTGTTCATAGAGCCAGTCGAAGGTGGCTTCGCCCATCATTGCCAGCTCGGTCTCGCGCAGGGCGACGAGGTCGTACTTGCGCGCCTCCTTCTTGAGGACGGTGCCCTCGCCGAACCAGCCACCCGGGGCGACGCCGGCAAAGGTCATTGCTTTGCCGGAGGCCGAGATCGCACTGATCTTGACGAGGCCGGTGACGACGCCGGTCCAGTATTCCAGCCGGTCGCCGCGGTGACAGATGTAGTGTCCGGCCGGAAAGCGACGCAGGACGATACCCCGGCGAGCGCGCTCGGCTTCGTCTGGTTTCAGCATCCGCGCCCAGAACGCGATCCGGTCCAGTTCTTCTCGCCCGATCATGGCTCCCTGCCCGTCCGGTGCGTCATCACGACCCGGTTGCCCCTCCCGCCGGGGCCGCGTATCACCAACTCCAGCGGCCGCTCCAACCTACCCGGAGCGCGCCCCATCGAGGCAGCATGTACGGGCGGAACGAGCCATGGCGGAAGAACTCTATCACTTTATCGGCGGAAAGCGCGTCAAAGGCACGTCCGGGCGGTTCGCGAACGTCTATTGGCCGATGACCGGCGAGGTTGCCGGCCGTGTGCCGCTGGCATCAAAGGCGGAAGTGCGCGCCGCCGTCGAGAACGCGCGCGCCGCGCAACCCAAGTGGGCCGCCGAGAACCCGCAGAAGCGCGCCCGTGTCCTGATGAAGTTCATCCAGCTCGTCGCTCGTGAGAACGACAGCCTCGCGGAACTGCTCGCGCGCGAGCACGGCAAGACCATCCCGGATGCCAAGGGCGACATTCAGCGCGGCGTCGAGGTGTGCGAATTCGCGATCGGCATCCCGCACCTGCTTAAGGGCGAGTTCACGGAATCGGCCGGGCCCGGCATCGACATGTATTCCATGCGCCAGCCGCTCGGGGTGGTGGCCGGCATCACGCCATTCAACTTCCCGGCGATGATCCCGATGTGGAAGTTCGCGCCGGCGATCGCCTGCGGCAATGCCTTCATCCTCAAACCGTCGGAGCGTGACCCGGGAGTGCCGCTGCGGCTCGCCGAGCTGATGCTGGAGGCGGGGCTGCCGGAGGGTATCCTCAACGTCGTCAACGGTGACAAGGAGTCGGTCGACGCCATCCTCGACGATCCGGACATCAAGGCGATCGGTTTCGTCGGCTCGTCGGCCATCGCCGAGTACATCTATTCGCGCGGCTGCGCGGCCGGCAAACGTGTGCAAGCCTTTGCCGGCGCCAAGAACCACATGATCATCATGCCGGATGCCGATATGGACCAGACGGTCGATGCGTTGATCGGCGCGGGCTATGGGTCGGCCGGCGAGCGCTGCATGGCGATTTCCGTGGCTGTGCCGGTTGGCGAGCGCACGGCGGACATGCTGGTCGAGCGGCTGATCCCGCGTGTCGAGGCGCTCAAGATCGGTCCGTCCACCGATCCGACCGCCGATTTCGGTCCAGTCGTGACGGCCGAGGCGCTGGCGCGCATCAAGAATTATGTCGACATCGGCATCAAGGAAGGCGCCGAACTCAAGGTCGATGGCCGCGACTTCAAGCTGCAGGGCTACGAGAACGGCTTCTACATGGGCGGCTGCCTCTTCGACCGCGTGACCAAGGACATGCGGATCTACAAGGAGGAGATCTTCGGTCCAGTGCTCTCAGTGGTGCGCGCCAAGGATTACGAGGAGGGGCTCGCGCTCGCGACCGACCACGAATACGGCAATGGCGTCGCCATCTTCACGCGCGACGGCGACGCGGCCCGCGACTTCGCCAGCCGGGTCCAGGTCGGCATGGTCGGCATCAACGTGCCGATCCCGGTGCCGCTCGCCTACCACACCTTCGGCGGCTGGAAGCGCTCGGGCTTCGGTGACCTCAATCAACATGGTCCCGACTCGATCCGCTTCTATACCAAGACCAAGACCGTCACCTCGCGCTGGCCATCGGGGGTCAAGGAAGGGGCCGAGTTCGTCATCCCGACCATGGGGTGACGGCTGGGACGGTGACCGCTACCGTCCCTTGCGTTCGTGTGCGGATTGTTGAACTTTGGCGGTACTCCGGGTCACGTCGGGCGCCGGCCATGGCGGGTCACCGTCAGAAGAAATCGTGAGGCCGGCCGGGCAATTCCCGGTCGCACAACAGGGAGGAATTCATGAAGAGACTTCTGATCGCGGGCGCCGCGCTGCTGGCCATGGTGGCGCCGGCCGCCGCGGACACGCTCGCGGACATCATCGCAAAGGGCAAGCTCGTTGCCGGCGTCAAGACCGACTACGCTCCCTGGGGCATGCGTGATGCCCAGGGCAACATCGTCGGTCTCGAGATCGACATGCTGCAGGACTTCGTCAAGCGGATCGGAGCCTCTGCCGGCAAGACGATCGAACTCGAGCTGGTGCCGGTCGTCGCTTCCAACCGGATGCAGTTCCTCGAGCAGGGCAAAATCGACGTGATGATCGCGACGATGTCCGACACGGCCGAGCGCCGCAAGGTCGTCGGCATCCTGCAGCCGAACTATTACTCCTCGGGCGTCGCCGTTTTCGCCCACAAGGACAGCGGCATCTCGAGCTGGGAATCTGTCGCGGGCAAGAAGATCTGCGGCATCCAGGGTGCCTGGTACAACAAGGATCACGGCGAAAGGAACGGCGCGGAAATCGTCGCTTTCAAGGGCGTGCCGGAGGTCGAGGCCGCTCTGCTCGACGGGCGCTGCGTCGGCTGGCTCTATGACGACAGCGCGTTCATTCCGCGCAAGGTGAACGATCCGGCCAAGTGGGCCGACTATGCGATCGCAACGCCCGTGGTCGCCGATGCTCCCTGGGGTGCGGCGGTACGTCTCGCGGATCTCGACGCCCCGCTCGGCAAGGCACTCTCGGACGCCATCATCGACTGGCACAAGAGCGGAACCATCGTCGCGCTGGAGAAGAAGTGGAACATCCCGGCGACGCGCTGGGTTGCCGACATGGCGGCCAAGTGCCAGGCCGGCGACAAGGTCTGCGACGGCGTGCGTGACTGATCGAGCGTGCCTCGGGCAATGATACGGCGCCGGACCCGCAGTTGGTCCGGCGCACTTTTCACCACCGCGTGCCGGCGATCTCTCAAGGCCGATGAATCTCGGGGGACGGTAATTGGAGGGAGTGCTCGAGCCCGTCTCGGAGTGGTTCCGCTGGCTCTATGAGGCCTATGGGATCAAGCTCACGATTTTCTACGACGAAATCGATCGCAAGCGCTTCTTCAGGGGCGTCTGGACGACCATCCATCTTTCGTTCGTGTGCATTGCGCTCAGCGTCCTGATCGGGCTCGTGGGCGCCTGGCTGCAGGGCTCCCCGTACGTTTGGGTGCGCCGTATCGTTCAGGGCTACATCCAGTTCTTTCGCAACACGCCACCACTGGTTCAGCTCTACTTCTTCTATTTCGCGGTCGACTCGGCGATCTCGGGGCTGCTCGGAATCCGTGGCGGCATGCTTTCGAGCTACGGCTGGGCGGTCTTTTCCCTCTCCTTTTTCGCCGGTGCCTTCAACGTGGAAATCTTCCGCGCCGGTATCGAGGCGGTCCCGAAGGCGACGACGGAGGCAGCCGAGGCGCTCGGTTTCACGCGCCTGCAGGTCTACCGTGAGGTGACGCTGCCTCTCGCCTACCGGGTCTGCCTGCCGGCGCTCAACAACAACCTCATCAATCTCCTCAAGACGACGACGGTCGCCTATGCCATCGCGGTGCCAGAGACGCTCTACATCTCCAACCAGATCTGGTCCGACGAATTCAACGTCACGGAGATGATGAACGTCGTCTGGATCGTCTATATTCTTCTCGTCGGGTTGCTGGTCTGGCTGATGCACCGCTGGGAGAAGGCGATCAAGGTGCCGGGGTTCGGGAGATGATCCGATGAAGAGATCCGGGCCACCGCCCCTCGCCGGCGCGACGACCGATCTGCCCGTGATGCACGAGTTCCGTCCCGGCGGGACATCGACGTGGGGCGCTGGCGACTGGGCGGCAACGGCGACGGACCGGCGGATCGGCCTCGCTCTCGTCTTGCTGTTGGTCGGCTGGCTGATGATCGACACGGCCTACGCTCAGCTCCAGGCGGATCCGAACCAGACCGTGTTCCAGACCCTGGTCAAGTGGACGCCGCTGATGCTGTTCGGCCCGCCCGGACAGCTCGGCGGCTTCCTTCTCAACATCATCGTCAGCTTCGTCGCCATGGCGCTCGGCACGTTCATGGGCCTCTGGCTGGGGCTCGGGCAGATTTCGCCCAATACCTTCGTCAGGCGCTCGTCCTTTCTCGTCACGCAGCTCTTTCGCAACTCGCCGTGGCTGGTGCTGCTCTTCTACTTCATGCTGCTGCTGCCATTCCGCATCACCATCCTCGGGGAGACCTACGACATTCCCGGCTGGTGGAAGGCAACCTTTGCTCTTTCCCTCCCGATCATGGCGAATGTGTCGGAGATCGTGCGCGGTGCCATCGCCTCGATCCCGACGGGGCAGTGGGAATCGGCCGAGAGCCTCGCCTTCTCGCGCGGCCAGACGCTCTGGCAGATCATCCTGCCGCAGTGCATCAAGCGGATGATCCCGCCGTGGATGAACTGGTACTGCATCCTCACCATGTCGACGCCGCTCATTTCCATCCTCGGAGTGAGTGACGGCATGACGCTGACGCAGGATGCGCTGGCGGCCGAGGGGCGCAGCGAGTTCCTCATCCCGATGTACCTCTGGCTGATGAGCTGGTTCTTCATCTACAGTTATCCGATCGCGGCCTGGACTCGGGCGCTCGAGAGGAAATATGCGGTCAATCAATAGGGGCGCCCGATGAGCCAACGCGCGTGGACACCGGACCAGCCGATCATCTCCCTCAGGGACGTGCACAAATCGTTCGGCCCGGTGGAGGTTCTCAAGGGCATCACATTCGACGTGATGAAGGGCGAAGTGGTGTGCGTCATCGGGCCGTCCGGCTCGGGCAAGTCGACACTGATCCGCTGCATCAACGCGCTCAACGACATCCAGAAGGGCTCGATCAAGGTCGAGGGCCAGGAGGTCAATGATCCCAAGCTCGACAAGCTGGCGCTGCGCAAAAAGGTGGGAATGGTCTTCCAGCAATACAATCTCTTTCCCCACAAGACCGCGCTCGACAACATCATGATGGCGCCTATCAAGGTGCTGCGCCAGCCTCGGGCGGAGGTGGAGGTGCGGGCACGGGCGCTCATGCGCAAGGTGCGCCTCGAGGGCAAGGAGGACGCTTATCCGGGCGAGCTCTCGGGTGGCCAGCAGCAGCGTGTGGCGATCGCTCGTTCACTCGCAATGAACCCTGACGTCATGCTGTTCGACGAAGTGACGGCGGCGCTCGATCCCGAGACCGTCAAGGAGGTTCTCGTCACCATCAAGGAGCTGGCGGGCGAGGGGATGACGTGCATCCTGGTGACGCACGAGATGGGCTTTGCCCGCGAGATCGCGGACCACATCTACTTCACCGACCGTGGCGTCATCGTCGAGCACGGCCCGCCGGCGACATTCTTTTCCGAGGCCAAGGACCCGCGCACACGCGAGTTCCTCAGCCAGATCCTCTGACGGCGCGGGCCGGCCTCGCCCTCAGATCGTAAGGCGAGCGGTGAGCCCGCCGTCAACGACCAGCGTCTGGGCAGTGATGTTGCGGGCGCAATCACTCAAGAGGAACGCGGCCGCGTCGGCGATGTCGTCGGGCGCGATGAGGCGCCCGAGGGGGTGGCCGGCGGCGAGGCGCGCGAGTTCGGGCTCCACCTCGGCGCCGCGACCACGGATGGAATTGCGCAGAAGCTCGGTGTCGACGAAGCCGGGGGCGACCGCGTTGACGCGGATGCCGTCTCGGGCATGGTCGAGGGCGAGGGCGCGGGCGAGCCCGGTCATGGCGCTTTTCGCGGTGATATAGGCGGTGCGCTCGGGCACGGCCGTGACGGCCCAGATGGAGGAAATGAGGACGACGCCGGCGCCCGGCGAGCGGCGCAGGGCTTGCAGTGCCGCCTTCACCGCGGCGAAGGCTGCGCGCAGGTTGAGATCGAGGCAGTCGTCCCAGTCGGTGATGGAAAGGCGTTCGGCGCTGCCGACGGTCGGGCGTCCGGCGGCGCAGACGAGGGCGCGTAACGCACCGTCCGCCCCGCCATCGAGAACCGCGCGGGTGATGGCCGCTTCGAGTTCGGCCGGGTCACGAACATCGACGCGATGGGGCGAAATCGCGAGACCCTCATCGGCGGCCCAGCGACGGCAGCTCTCCACGCTCTCGGGCGTGGAACCGCAGACGGCGACGCGATAGCCGTCGCGTGCGAGTCGGGCGGCGATGGCGCGGCCGATGCCTCTCGTGCCGCCGGTCACGTAGGCGAGCGGTGGAGCGGGCGTGATGCTCATTGCGGCCGTGCCTCCTCCAACGAGGTGTCGTCCGTTTCGAGGTAGAGGTCGACGATCTGGCGGATGTGCGCGCGAATGGCAGCCTCGGCGAGCAAGGCATCGCGCTTGCGGATCGCCTGGAGAATGAAATTATGGCCCTCGAAGGCTTCTGTCGTGGAGTGCGGCTTGCCCCAGTAGCGGGCATTTATGACGAGCACCTTGTCGTGGAGGGCGTGGAGCTGGTCGCGGATCATCGGATTGCCGCAGAGGTCGGCGAGGGAGCGGTGAAAGAGGTTCGCATACTCGTTGAAGCTGGCGTAGTCGTGCTCGATGTCGAAGCCGGCATAGGCTTCGAGTTGCTCGGCGATTTCGTCGAGGTCGCTGTCGCTGGCGCGCTCGACACACAGCGTCACGGCCATGCGTTCGAGCGCCTCGCGTAGCTGGTAGAGGTGACGGACCTCGTCGGACGTGAAGGCCTTGACCGCGAGTTGGCGCCCCTGCTTCTCGATGAAACCTTCCTGATGCAGGCGCGTCAGGGCTTCGCGCAGCGGTGTGCGACTGGCGTTGAGTTCCTCGCTGAGAGCGATTTCGCTGAGGATGGTTCCCGGCACGAGCCGCTGGGCGGCGATGTCGCGGCGCAGTTCGTGATAAATGCGCTGGCTCTGAAGTGGCACGCCCCGGTCACCTGGCACGAGGGTGGCGGACCGCGCAGGGCGGACGGGCTTTCGGCCCGCGACTTTGCGCTTTCCTGTCGATGCACGCCTCGTTGGCTGGCTCATCGGACTACCCCTTGTTGCTCGTCCTCTCCTCGACGCGGCGCGCCACGTCGCGCCAGCGATAACATGATACGTCGTGGTCCGGGGAAACGGTTTCGCCATCCGGGTGTCGCACGGCGCATTCCTCGGCCCGAAGTGGGCAGCGTTTGGCGAACCGGCAGCCGCGCCGGTCGTCCGTCGTCGGGTTGAAGGCCTCCTGGGCGATCGAGCCGTTCTGGTCGATGGCGAGGCTGGTGTCGACGGTCGACAGGAGCGCGACGGTGTAGGGGTGGCGCGGCGCGGTGAAGAGCTGCTCGGTGGGCGCGATCTCGACCAGCTTACCGAAATACATGACACCGATGCGCGTGCAGAGATAGCGCGCGACGTGCAGGTCGTGGGTGATGAAAATCATCGTCATGCCAGAACGTGTCTGGATATCCTTGAAAAGGTTCAAGATCTGAGCGCGGACCGAAACATCGAGCTTGGAGACCGCCTCGTCGGCGATCATCAAGGCCGGTTCGAGCGCGAGGGCGCGGCCGATCGCGACGCGCTGGAGCTGTCCGCCGGAGAGTTCGTGTGGGTAGCGGTCGCGAAAGACCGGCGAGAGGCCGACCCGCGTCAGGATGCGGTCGACGGCGGCATCGAGTTCGGACGTCGGCGCGACATGATGCAGGCGAAGCGGTGTCGCGATGGTCTCGCGGACGCGGTGGCGGGGGTTGAGCGACGAAAGCGGGTCCTGGAAGACGGTCTGGATACGGCGGCGCAGGGGTCTGAGTTCGCCCTGGGAGAGGTGCGAAATGTCGCGGCCCTCGAAAACGATCCGACCGGCGCTCGGGTCGACGAGCCGCAGGACGGCTTTGCCGAGGGTGGTTTTTCCGCTCCCCGATTCGCCAACGAGGCCGAGGATCTCGCCCGGGCGGACGGTGAGCGAGACGTCGTCGACGGCGGTCAGATGGCTCGGGCCGCGCGACAGCAGCTGGTCGATGCCGCGACGCGTGCGAAACCGCACCGAGAGGTTTTCGATCGATAGGAGCGGCGTCCGGGTGTTCATCGGGGGCTCCCGGATTTCACGCAGCGAACCTCGTGGCCGTCGGACGCGGTGAGCAGCCGTTGAGCGTGCTCGCATTCGGGCCCCGCGAGCGGGCAGCGCGCGCGAAAGCGGCAACCGGCCGGCATCGTGCGCCAATTGGGCAGTTCGCCGGGGATTTCGATGAGCCGGGCGACGCGGCGCTGGAGTTCATTCGCTGTGCGCACGAGACCTTGCGTGTATGGGTGGCGTGGCGCCCCCAGGATCTCGGCGGCGCTGCCACGTTCGACGATCTGGCCGGCGTACATGACGGCAATGCGATCGCAGAGGCGCGCGGCGACGGTCATGTCGTGCGTGATGAACACGAACGAGGCGCGTGTGCTCTCCTTCAGCCCGCGGAACAGCTCGATGATCTGGTGCTCGACGATGTTGTCGAGGTTGGTGGTCGGCTCGTCGGCGACGATGAGGGAGGGCCCGAGGCCGAGGACGAGAGCGATCAGGGCGCGCTGCAACATGCCGCCGCTGAGCTGGTGCGGATAGCTCGAGAGGATTGCCTTTCCGTGCGGAATGCCGACGGTCGCGAGGAGTTCGATCGCCGCTTCCCGCCAATTGGCAGGAAGGGAGGCATTCCGGCCGACGGCGGCGCGGGCCGCAACCTGCTGGAAGTGCCAACCGATCGACTTGACCGGATTGAAGGAGCCGACCGGATCCTGGAAAATCATGGCGATGCGGGTGCCTCGCAGCGCCCGGAATTCGCCATCCGTGAGCGACCTCGTTTCACGTCCATCGAAGAGGATCGAGTCTGCCTCAACGTTCGCATGGCGCGGCAGGAGGCGCAGAAGAGAGAGGAATGTCACGGTCTTTCCGGAACCGGACTCCCCGATGATACCGAGCACCTCGCTCTTGCGCACGTCGAGATCGATGCCCTCGACGACTGGTACGGTGGCGCCGTGGAGGGCAAAGCCGGCGCGCAGGTTGCGGACCTCGAGCAGGTTGGCCATGGCTACTCCGTTCGCCGGCGCAAGCGGGGATCGACCATGTCGCGCACTCCGTCGCCGAGAAGATTGAGACCGAGGAGGGCAAAGCAGATGCCGAGCCCGGAGAGCGTCAGAACCCAGGGGGCGCGGCGGAAATACTCCTGGCCGTCCGCCATGATGACGCCGAGGGAGGGTGTCGGCGGTTGAACGCCGAGGCCGAGGAAGCTCAGGCCCGCCTCGATGATGATCCCGAAGGCGAGGCTGATGCTGGCCTGGACCATGAGTGGAGCGGCGATATTGGGCAGGATTTCGCGAGCCAGCAGGCGCGGCACCGGCTGGCCCATGACGCGGGCGGCCTGCACATAGGCCTCCTCGCGTACCGACAGGGTGAGGTTGTGGGCGAGGCGAGCGAAGATCGGTACGTAGACGAGGGCGATGGCGATCGAAACGTTCACGACGCCGAAGCCGATCACGACCATGAGGAAGAGCGCGAGCACGAACGCGGGAAACGAAAAGAGAAGATCCATGATGCGCATGACGACGAGGTCGTAAAGCCCGCCCGCATAAGCCGCCGTCATGCCGATCGCGGTGCCGATGAGGAGGGCGGCCGCGACGCCGGCGCCGCTGATGAGGAGGGAAACGCGGGCCCCGTAGAGAACGCGGGTGAACACGTCGCGTCCGAGGGAGTCGGTTCCGAACGGATGGGCGAGGCTCGGCGGCTGGAAGACGGTGGTGAACGACATCGCGGTCGGCGAGTATGGCATCAGCATCGCCCCGACGGTGATCAGCGCCAGCACCAGCAGCGTGATGACGGCTCCGGTCATCGCCGTAAAGCTCGATCGGAATTCATTCCACATGAGTCGATTCCATCTCCGGTCCCGACCGTTGCGGGTACCTGGCGCGGCGCAACGCCTCGCGCATAGTCCGATAAGCGGATGGGGCCCTCATTTCACCCTCTTGGGGTCGAGCGCCGCGCAGATGAGGTCAACAGCGAGATTCACCGCGAGCACGATGGCGAGGAAGATCACCGTGCAGGCCTGGACCACGGGATAGTCGCGGGCAAAGGCCGCGTCCACCATCAGGGATCCGACGCCGGGAACACCGAAGACCCTTTCGACGACCACCACGCCGCCGAGAAGGTAGCGGATCTGCAACCCGATGATCACGAGATAGGGAATCACGGAATTGCGGAAGACGTAGTTGCGGAAGATGAAACCCTCCTCGAAGCCGAACGAGCGGGCGACGGTGACGTGGTCGCGGCTGGTGTTCTCGAGAAGCGCAGTGCGCAGCGTGCGCGAGAAGACCGCGGCCATCGGCGCGGCTATCGCGAGGGCGGGGAGCAATCCTGTCACCAAGGCGCCATGGAGGGAAACGAACGGGCTCGTGAAGCCGTAGGACGGCAACCAACCGAGGTTGAGAGCGAAGAAGAGGATGAGGACGTAGCCCAGCCAGAAGTCCGGCATGGATACGCCGAGCGCGGCGATGGAGGTTGCGATGGTATCGACGGCCCGCCCCCGATTGAGGGCGGCGAGCGAGCCGATGAGGAGCGAAAGCGCGACCGCGAAGAAGACGGCATAGAGGCCGACGAAGATGGTGTTCGGCAGCCGAGCGAGGAGCAGGTCGGAAATCGAAATGCCGCCGGCGATCGTGAGTGAATTTCCGAAATCTCCGGAGACGATCCCTCCGAGCCAGGAAAGGAACTGTTCCGCGACGGGTGCGTCGAGGTTGCGGTCCGCGCGGAACTTGGCGACAGCTTCGGGCGTCGCCGACTCCCCGAGAGCCGCGAGCGCCGGATCGCCGGGTGCGGCCTGCATGACGAGGAACACGGCGAGCGCGCCGACGAACATCGTGGCGATGGCGCCGAGGACGCGTGCCGCAACGAAGCCGAATGCCTTCATCTGCGAACGCCCGCCTCGGAGCGGAGCATTGACCTGGCGGACCGCATGGCTGGTGAACCCGTCCCAAGAAACCTGATGCCGTACGTGCCCGGAAAATGGGGCGCGTGGTGGCCGAGAGGCGGGCGCCGCGCCGTGCACCGGCATGGCGTCCGCCTCCCGGTTCGTGGGGTCAGCAGCTCGTTACAGCCGCGAACTGGCCACCAAATCCGGAATAGGGAAGCTGCACGAAGCCCTCCACCTTGGGTGAAAGGAGATTGTGCACGTTGCTCTCGAAGCATGTCAGCACGGGCACGTCCTCGGCCATCATGTCCTCGATCTTGCGATAAAGCTCTCCGCGGGCGGCCTGGTCGCTTTCGCCGCGGGCCTGCTCGATGAGGGCATCCAGGCTGGCGTTGGAATAGCCGCGGAAGTTGCGCCAACCCTTGGTGTGGAGAATTTCATAGCAATATTCGTCCGGATCGACGAGACCGAGCCAGCCCCAGATGCTGGCCTGGTAGTCGTGGGCCTTGAGGCGCGAGTAGACGGTGTTGGCCTCGGAAACCTCGACGCGAAGCTTGGTGCCGAGGGTCTCGTTCACCTGTGCAACGAATACTTCCGCGAAGCGCTTCCACCAGCCGGCGCCCCAGGTGAGGACGACGGCCTCCGTGCCGGCGCCATATTTCGACTTCGCCAACTCGGCCTTGGCGCGTTCGGCATCGAAGCCGGACGTTGCGCGGGCGCTCGAGGAATGGGCCCAGGAGAGCGCCGCCGGAATGAGACCGTTGGCGACCTGGCCCTCGCCGAACAGAACCACCTGGACCAACGCGTTGCGATCGAACGCGAAGGCGCAGGCGCGCCGGAAATGGACGTCGTCGAACGGGGCAACCCGGTGATTGAGCTCAATGAACCGGGTGTTGAGGCCACCCGACTTCAGGACCTTGACCGCGGCGTTGGTGGAGAGGTTGGGAATGTCGGCGAACGGCGCCGTGCTGGTGAGGTCGATGGTGCCGCCGAGAAGGGCCGTCACGCCGCTCGATTCCTCGGGGATGAGCGGCACTTCGATCTGGCTGGCGGTCGGCTGGCCGGAGATGAAATAGTCGGTGTTGGCGGCAAGCGACACGCTGACGTTCGGCTCGAGCTTGGTCAACTTGTAGGCTCCGGTGCCGATCGGCTGGCGCGCGAAGGCCTCGGCGTCTCCGCCCTCTAGGATGTGTCGCGGAACGATTTGGCTGCCCGTGCGCGTGTTGGTCAGATAGCCGAGCAGCGGCGCGAACGGCGTATTCGTCTCGAACTCCACGGTGTGGCTGTCGATCGCGCGGACCTCCTTGACGGAATCGAACTTACCCTTGTGTGGAGAGCCGAAATCCGGGTTGCGCAACCGATCGATGGTGAATTTGACATCGTCGGCGGTGCAGGGCTTGCCGTCGTGGAACTTCACGCCCTGGCGCAGCTTGAAGCGCCAGACGGTCGGCGAAGTGGCCTCCCAACTCTCGGCGAGGTCGCCGACGAGGTTCATGCCCTCGTCGAATTTCAGGAGCGTGTTGAAGATGCCCCAGATGAGATAGAACTCGGGGATGAGCGAGGCCTTGCCCGGATCGAGCGTGTTCACGACGCTGTAACCGGTGATGCCGGCGCGGAGCGTACCACAGGCGGCCTCGGCGGCCAGCACGCCCACCCAGGGGCTGGCGCTGCCGACGAGAGCGCCGGCGGCGGCACCCTGCAGCAGGCTGCGGCGATTGAGAGCGAAAAGCTTCGAACTCGACATAATAATTCCTCCCGTTTCGTTCCGGCGACAAACATCGAACTCGACGTGGCAGGCCACAGGGCGCAGGCGCCTTGCTGTGCGCCAGTCGCCACCAATCGCATTCTGTATACAACAACTGCCGCCGACGGGGCTGTATGTCAACGGGCTCGAAACGGGAATGGCTGCAATCGTCGAACGCTGTGCGTGTCAGGCCCGGTATCCATGTCGCGGATGCAGAGCTGGAACGGCTTGACGGATCGGGGCATGGTGCTGCTTAGTGTATACAGAACTGCCTGAGCGGGTGGGGATCGAGGGGATGACAGGTCTCCTTGGTGCACGAGCGCCTTTGCCAATCGGGTCGTCGTGCGGGGCGGTCGGGCCAGCAGATCAAGACGGGGACGGGAAATGACCGCTGAATTCCGGGCGCGTGCCGAACTCGCCACACTGGCCGGCCGTGGGTTCGACGTCGCGGTCATCGGGGCCGGAGTGAACGGAGCCAATACCGCACAGACGCTGGCGGCGGAAGGCTACGAGGTCCTGCTCGTCGACAAAGGTGACTTCGCGAACGGCTCCAGCGGGCGCTCGAGCCGGCTGCTGCATTGCGGCCTTCGCTATCTGGCGCCAGGTGCCTCGATGTGGGAGTTCGTGCGTCATCCGAGCCGGCTGGTGACGGCGATCCGAATGGCGCGCAAAGCGATGCAGTGTCGGCGGCAGTTCGTCGAGACGACGCCGGAACGGGCGCGCGCGATCACGTTCTGCTTTCCGTTCTACGAGGACGGCCCCTACCAGGCATGGCAGATCGACATCGCGTTTTCCATTCTCGGTGCGCTCGGTGGGCGCGGCGTGCCGCTCGACTACAAGCGACTCGGCCGACAGGAGGCGATGCGAACGCCGCTGCTCGAGCACCTCAGGGAACCGGACAAGCTCAAGGGTGTGGCCACCTTCTCGGAGTACCAGTTCGACTGGCCGGAGCGTATCGTGGTCGACACGGTGCTGGACGCCGGGAGGCTCGGCGCGACGGTGCGGAATTATACCCCGGTGACGCGGCTTGCGCGGCGGGGCGACGGCTGGAGGCTGACGCTCGCCGACGCCATGGATCGGGCCGCCCCGGAGATCGAGGTCGAGGCCCGCGCGGTGGTCAATATGGCGGGAATCTGGATCGACGAGGTCGGCCGCTCGATCGAGGGGGCCGCGCCGAAGCGGCGGATCACGGGCACGAAGGGGGCGCACATCGTCGTCAGGCTGCCGCCTGAATGCCGAGGGCGCGGTATCGTCACGCTCAACCGGCTGGCCGAACCCTTCTACTGCATCCCCTGGAACGATCTGCACTATTTCGGTCCGACGGAGACGCTCTACGAGGGAGACATCGAGGATATCTATCCGACCGAGGAGGATTTCGCGTTCCTGCTGGCGGAAGCCAACCATCTGCTGCCCTCGCTCGAGCTGACGCGAGGCGACGTGCTCTATGGATGGGCCGGTGTTCGGCCGCTGACGTACGATACGGCTCTGCCGAAGGGGGCGCGGTCGCGCGAGGTCCATGACTATGCGGGCGAGGGGCTCGGCGGCATGCTGGCGATGACGGCGGGGCCGGTGATGACACACCGCTCGGCCGGCGGTGAGGTGCTCGGAAGGCTGGAGCGCCGGGTGCGGCCCGGGCGAGGAAAGTCGGCTGTGTCCTACAGGGTTCCGCCACGCCGTGACGCGGAAAACTCTCCGCGCCTGCTCAATCACGGACCGGACGTGCGGCTCGACGACATCCGGCGCGGCGTGCGCGAGGAGTATGCCTGCACGCTCACGGACGTCATGGTGCGGCGCACGGGGGCGGCATGGTCGCAGACCATGGGTCGGGAGGGAGCGCTCGTCGCGGCCCAGGTGATGGGCGAGGAGCTCGGTTGGAGCGATGGGCGTATCGCGAACGAGGCAGAGGAATACATCCGCTTCCTGGAGCACCAGTTCCGGCTACCGCCGTCCGGTCGGGCGGATCGGCGCGCGGACGGATGACATTCGAGGCGGGCCGAGGGACGACGCAGGAGATCGAAGATGGAAGAGTCGCGGAGAGCGGGAACACGGCCGGCAGGGAGTGATCCGCTTCTGACGCCATTGCGCATCCGTCACCTCGAATTGCGAAACCGGGTGATGAGCACGAGCCACGCCTGCGGACTGCACGACGCGGGTATGCCCGGCGAGCGATACCAGAGCTATCACGAGGAGAAAGCGCGCGGCGGGATCGGGCTCACCATGTTCGGTGGCTCATCGAACGTCGCGCCCGACAGCCCCAATATCTTCCAGCAGCTCAACGTCGGCGTCGATGCGGTCATTCCGCATCTGCAGCGCTTTTCCGAGCGTGTCCACAAGCACGGCGCGGCCTTGATGTGCCAGATCACGCACCTCGGCCGGCGCGGGGAATCCTATGCCGGCGACTGGCTGCCGACGATTGCACCATCGCCGATCCGCGAGACGCTGCATCGCTCCTTTCCCAAGGAGATGGACGAGCACGATATCGAGCGCGTGGTGGCGGCCTATGCGGCGGCGGCGGTGCGCTGCAAGGAGGGCGGGCTCGACGGCATCGAGACGCTGACGGGGGGGCACCTCATCGGTCAATTCCTCTCGCCGATGACGAACAAGCGGAGCGACCGCTTCGGGGGCTCGCTCGAGAACCGCTGCCGCTTCGGGCTGATGGTCTACGAGCGCATTCGCAAGGCGGTCGGGGACGATTTCCTCGTCGGCATGCGGTTCGTCGTGGACGAGGGCGTCGGCGGTGGCCTCGATGGAGAGGAATGCCTGCGGATCGCGACGATCTTCCAGGAGAGCGGACTCGTCGACTTCTTCAATGCCATCTATGGCCGAATGGATACCGAGCGCGGGCTAGCGCGCGACAACATGCCGGGGATGGATTCTCCGATCGCCCCGTGGGTGAGACCGGTCGGAGAGTTCAAGCGGCATGTCAAGCTACCCGTCTTTCACGCCGCGCGGATCGCGGATGTCGCCTCGGCGCGTTATGCGATCGCGGAGGGGTTGCTCGACATGGTCGGTATGACGCGGGCGCAGATCGCCGATCCGCACCTCGTCAACAAGCTTGCATCGGGACGCGAGGAGCAGATCCGCCCTTGTGTCGGAGCGACCCACTGCATGTCGCAATACCGTCCCTCCTGCCTGCACAACGCGGCGACCGGGCGCGAGACGACGCTCTCGCATACCATTTCCCGTTCGCCACGCGCTGGTCGCAAGGTGGTGGTGGTCGGTGGCGGTCCGGCCGGGTTGGAGGCGGCGCGGGTCGCGGCCGAACGTGGCCATGGTGTCGTTCTTCTCGAGGCGGCGCCTGCCCTCGGTGGCCAGGTGCGCATCGGGGCACAGGGACCTTGGCGTCAGGATCTCATCGGCATCGTCGATTGGCGCCGGGCGGAGCTCGAGAGGCTGGGCGTCGAGGTCAGGCTCGACACCTATGCCTCTCGCTCCGACGTGCTCGCGCTTCGCCCCGATGTCGTCGTGGTCGCGACCGGCGGCGTGCCGGACCTGGAGTGGCTCGAGGGCATGGAGCATTGCGTGTCGGCCTGGGATCTCCTCACGGGCCAGGCGCTCGCGGCGAACAATGTGCTGGTCTACGACGGCACGGGGCGGCATCCGGCGCCGCATGCGGCGGCGCGGGCGGCGCAAGCGGGCAGCACGGTGTCGCTGGTGACGCTCGATTCCTCGCTGGCGCTGGAACTCACCTATGCCGAGCGGGTCGCCTGGAAGGACCACTGCTACAAGGCGGGGATCGCCGTCGTGCCCGACCACCGGCTGGTCAAGGTGGAAAAATCCGGCAATCGGCTGATCGCCCATCTCGAAAACCTGGTGACGCAGGATGAGCGGGTTCTCGAGGTCGATCAGGTCGTGGTCGAGCATGGCACGCGGCCGGTGGACGAACTCTATGGCGAGCTGCGTGCGGACTCGGTCAATGACGGAGTGACGGACATCGCGGCGCTCCTTGCCGTCGAGCCGCAACCGCGCAACTACCGGCCGGACGCCGCGTTCGAACTCTACCGCGTCGGTGATGCGGTCTCGAGCCGCAACATCCACGCGGCCGTCTACGATTCTCTCCGGCTCTGCTCGACCTTCTGAGGGGGCGTCCGCTTGGGGCGAGGCGAGGAGCGGGCCGGCTGACGAAATGCCGGCTGGTGCAACTCAAGCGCTGGCGAGTGCCCGCGCCGCGGCTTCGACCGCCTCCTCGGTCAGGGCGAAGTCCTCTTCGCCGAGCGCGAGGCTCGGATAGACCTTGCCTGGTGCCTTCAGGATGCAGCCGGAGCGCAATACGGCATTGAAGCGGGCGGCAAGACCTGCGTCGGCGGTGATGGCGTCGCGGTAGTTGCGCACCTCGCGGGCGGTGAAAAGCACATCGAAGAGGGCCGGATGTCCGACGATGTGGTGGGCGATGCCGGCGCGTGCGAGGTGGCGGGTGAACATCTCCATGATGCGACGGCCGTTGGCGTGGAGCTGCTCGTAGGTGCCAGGGCGCCGCAGAATCTCGAGCGTTTTCAAACCCGCGACAGCGGCCACCGGATTTCCCGAGAGGGTGCCCAGCATCATGAGCCAACGGTCGGCCCCGACGGCGTTCTTGTCGAAATGGCGCATGATGTCCCTGCGCCCGGCGACGGCGGCGATCGGAAAGCCGCCGCCGATCACCTTGCCGAGGGTGCAAACGTCGGGCGTCACGCCATATTCTTCCTGGGCGCCACCGTAGGCGAAGCGAAAGCCTGTGACGACCTCGTCGAAGATCAGGACGATGCCGTGCCGGTCGCAGAGCGCGCGCAGTGCGGATAGAAATCCCGGCACGGGCGGAATGATGCGTTGGAGCGGTTCGACGATGATCGCGGCGACCTCGTCGCCGTGCTCGGCAAGGAGGCTTTCGAGGAAGTCGGCGTCGTTGAACGGAGCGATCAGCATGCCGTCGCGGACGCATTCCTGGATGCCTGCGCTGTCGGGGATGGCCTGCGGATAGTTGACGAGCCGGGTCGGAGCCAGCGACATCTGCGCCTCCGGCCCCATGCCGTGGTATCCGCCCTCGAACTTGACGATCCGTTCGCGGCCCGTGAAGGCGCGGGCAAGGCGAATGGCATACATATCCGCCTCGCTCCCGGTAGCGAGGAAGCGGACCTGCTCGGCACAGGGAACGGCGCGGCAGATCTCCTCGGCGAGTTCGAGGCCGGCGGCGTTGTTGGCAAAGAACGTCATGCCCTTCGGCAACTGCTCGGCGACCGCCTCCAGAACCTCGGGGTGGCCATGGCCGAGGAGCATCGGTCCGGAGCCGATCAGGAAATCGACGTACTCACGGCCGTCCTCGTCCCAGACCCGCGAGCCGCGACCACTGCGGATGAAAACCGAATGGTCGAAATTGCCGAAGCCGCCGGCCGGCATCACTTCGCGTGCCCGCGCGGCGAGTTCGATCGATCTCGTGTTCTCGCTCATCCTGACGGCCTTTCTCGTTTCGTCGGACCTTCGGCGCCGGTGAACGGCCGACCGCCAGCCCCCGGCCAGGCATCAAGCCACGGCGGCGCCGACCTGTCGATGGGGAACGGCGCCGGCCGATCCGCCGGGAACAAGCTCCCGACCCGTCAAACATCGGGCATGGCGATGCCGGCCGCGGCGGTCGCGGCCTGGACGGTGTTGCGCAGGAGGCAGGCGATGGTCATCGGTCCGACGCCTCCCGGAACCGGTGTGATCGCACCGGCCACCTTGGCGGCCTCGTCGTATGCGACGTCGCCGACGAGGCGGCTCTTGCCGTCGGCGCCGTCGATGCGATTGATCCCGACGTCGATGACCGTGGCGCCGGGCTTGATCCAGTTGCCGCGCACCATCTCGGCGCGTCCGACGGCCGCGACCACGAGGTCGCCGCGACGCGTGACGGCGGGCAGGTCGCGGGTCCGCGAGTGGGCGATCGTGACGGTGCAGTTCTCCTGAAGAAGGAGCTGGGCGACCGGTTTGCCGACGATGTTCGAGCGGCCGATCACCACGGCTTCGAGGCCTGAGAGGTTGCCGAGCGTCTGTTTCGCGAGGATCACACAGCCGAGCGGCGTGCAGGGCACCAGCGCGGCTTCGCCCGTCGCGAGCCGGCCGGCATTGACCGGGTGGAAGCCGTCGACGTCCTTGGCAGGCTCGATGGCGTTCAGAACCTTGGTCGAATCGATGTGCTTGGGCAACGGCAACTGCACCAGGATGCCGTGGACATCGGGGTCGGCGTTGAGACGGGCGACGAGGGCGAGCACGTCGGCTTCGGGTGTCGATGCGTCCAGCTTGTGCTCGAAGGAGGCCATGCCGCAGGCCACCGTCTGGCGCGCCTTGTTGCGCACGTAGACCTGGCTTGCCGGGTCCTCGCCGACGAGCACCACCGCAAGGCCCGGCTGCAGCCCATGCGCCGCGCGTAGACCCGCAACCGCCTTGCCGATCCGCTCGCGCAAGCCTTCCGCCACCGCCTTGCCGTCGATGATGCGTGTTTCAGTCGCCATTGTCCCGTCCCTCGTTTCCCGTTTCAAGCAGGCCGGCCAATCGGACCAGCAGTTCTCCGGGTGCGCCTCTAACGGCAACCCGCTTGGTACGTGCTCGCCCGCCGGCGATGACCGCGACCGAAGTGCGCGCGAGCCCGAGCCAATCCGCCAGGAGGCGCTCCAGCGCGGCATTCGCCTTGCCGTCCTCCGGCACGGCGCGAACGCGCGCCTCGATTCGCGGCCCATCGGGGCCATCCCTCACGCCGACGATCGTGTCGCGTGCCGCCCTCGGTGTGAGGCGGACCGCGAGGACCAGGCCGTCGGGCGATGTTTCGGCCGGGATCAGCCGATGCCCCTCAGCGAGGGCAACGCCACGGTCGCCAGGAAATTCTGCGCGATCCAGATCAGGATCAGCACGACGACGGGCGAGAGGTCGAATGCTCCGGTGTCGGGCATGAAGCGTCGGACGCGCCGAAAGACCGGCTCGGTGACCGCACGCAGGGCCTGATTGAGGCTGCGGACGAACGAATTGTAGGAGTTGATGACGTTGAAATTGATGAGGAGCTGGAGGATGACCGCCGCCAGCACGATCCAGGAATAGAGGCTCAGAAGATAGATCAGCGTCGTGACGATGAAGACCAGAAGATTGTCCATTCCCGCTCCGCCGTCCATCTCGCCGGCCGCCTGCCCGGACGAGGTGCCCGGAGCCCGGTTCACCCCATGCCGCTCGAGCGATGCCGACGCCTCGAGGCTCCCGCCCCACCCGTCGACCGGTGACGATTGCCCCGGTGATCGTCCGCAACGTGCGCCGAAATCCGCGTTTCGCCGCCTCTCTGTCGCCCCTCATAGCCCCCAGGATGGCAGTGGGCAAGTCGTCGGGCGAGCAGCCCCCGAGCAATGCCGCGGGGCTTCACAAGGGGCGACGGACGCGCTAGATGGTGCGGTCTGACCGGAGGGGCTGTAGCTCAGTTGGGAGAGCGCGTCGTTCGCAATGACGAGGTCAGGGGTTCGATTCCCCTCAGCTCCACCAGCGTTTGGTTTTGAACGACGGTCCTGCCAGCCTGCTTCCGACGAGATCGAACCCCTGATTTGTTCGCTTTGCCACACTTCGCAGGCTCGTGTGGCGTGGTTCGATTCCCCTCAGAAATAAACCGCAATCGACGGGCGGTCCTGCGACGTATCCCGCAGCACCGAGTCGATCTCACTGCGGTCGAGAGCGATGTCCTTCAGCATGTGGTCATCGAGGGCCATGAGCTGAGCCTTGGCGGCACGGCGTTCGCGATGAGCTCTGTATGCGTGCCACAGCCGCAGTACGCCGCGCCCCAGGTCGCTGGCGCACTGGCTCATTTGGTTTGGGATGTCCTTCAGGTGCGGGCTGGCAGCTTCACTCTTCATAAACAATGCTTTGTTCATCGTCGTGTTCCTCGATTGGTATTTCTCCGATTTCGGCAGAGGTCGTTCGGTGAGGAGGCCGCCCGCTCGAGGCCGAGCCGGCGGCGCTCGTCCATTGGTTGTGCTTGATCAGGCCGAAGCTCGTTGAATGACGACCGGCACAGGCCGGCAGACGGTGTTGCAGACGGGTGAATGCTGCTGGGCATAGGCCAGCAGGGCGTCGAGCTCCTCGTCGGAGCAATCGGCCTTCACCTTCATCTTGATGTCGATCTGCTCGTAGCCGGCAGGGACGCTGTCATCGAGGCCGAGGAGGCCTTGAAGGTCGATGTTCCCCTTGAGCTCAGTCGACAGCTCCTTGATCGTGATGCCGCGTGCCATGGCATGAAGAACGAAGGTCGTCGTCACGCATCCTGCCAATGCATGCAGCAGGAATTCGACGGGATTGGCGCCCTCGTTGTTGCCGAGCAGAACCGGTGGCTCGCCGTTGGTGAACTCGACCGCCGCCGTGCGCGACGAGTCCTCCTGGCCCGCGCCATAGAAGTCCCGGATCGTAGAGCGGTTCTCGCCGCCGTTGATCCAGGTGTTGCGCGCCCGAAACTGGAACTTGGCAAGGCTCTTGTCGGCTTTCAGAGCGGCGATCGTATCGACAGCGGCCTGAACATTCAGTCCGTTGACGTAGGTCGCTTCCTCGGCGACAGCAAGCTGAGCGGTCATTGTCGTTCTCCTTCCGTTGGGTTTGCGATCTGCCGGCTTCAGCGGGTTGCTAGGGTGCGCCGGCGAGGCACAAACTACGGGTGGAGGAGCCGCAGCATCAGAGTGGGTTTTGCCAAAAACGATCCGTTCGTGCCAACATCGGTTTCGCCATGAACATTCGCGCCCCATCGCCCATCGACGCCGTTATCCTGGCCCTGCCCGAGACAGCCGGCTCGGCGCTCTACGGCATGGTGGACGTCTTGGCGGCAACAGGGACGCTCTGGCGGGAACTGGTCGGCGACGATCCGGGCCATCGCCTTATAGATCCCCGCATTGTTGCGCCGAAGAAGCGCTCATTCCGGTGCGGTAACGGTATTCCCGTGAGCCCCGACCTCAGCCTCGAGGAGACGAAGCGCCCCGAGATCGTGATCTTGCCGGAGCTGTGGCTTGCTCCGACCGACGACATGGGCGATCGCTACCCGGAGGTAAAAGACTGGATACGGCGCTGCTATCGCCAAGGCAGCACGATCTACACGGCCTGCTCCGGCTCGATTCTGCTCGCCTCCACAGGGCTCCTCGACGGGCGCGAGGCCACCTCGCATTGGGGTTATCAGGATCTCTTCCGCACATGCTTTCCCGCCGTTCGCTTTAACCCCGAGCCCAACCTCGTCATCGCGGATGCGGCCGGCCGGATCGTGACGGCCGGCGGTACGACCTCATGGCACGATCTCGCGCTCCATATCATCGCCAGACATTGCAGTCCGGGAGAGGCGCTGCGGATCGCAAAAGTCTATCTGCTCAAATGGCATGGCGAGGGACAGCTGCCGTTCGCCAGCCTCGTGCGTCGCCAGCCCCACGCCGACTCCGTCGTGCGCCAGGCTAAGTCCTGGCTTGGCGAGCATTTTCGCGAAGCGCACGCCGTCGCAGCCGTCGTCGAGGCGTGTGGCATCCCAGAGCGCAGCCTGAAGCGCCGGTTCAAGGCAGCCACGGGCACGACGTTGATGGCGTATGCCCAGAACCTGCGCATCGAAGAGGCGAAGCGCCTGCTCGAGAACGGCGACCTCTCGGCGGACGAGATCGCGGCGACAGTCGGATACGAGAATCCGGCCTTCTTCCGACGCCTGTTCAAGCGTTCTACCGGGCTGACACCAGGCGCGTATCGTCGGATGTTCAAACCGATGACCGAATCCGCAATAGCTGCGGCAACGTCATAGCTGGGGGGCGCTCTCAATGCCGGTGACCGCCGCGCGTTCCTGGTCCAGATCGAAGCCAGCCGAGGCGATTGCGTTCCCGGACCGCGCGACGTGGTGGGGCGGAGATTTCCAGACACCGCGCAATCACCTGCTGGCAGGACAGCAGCCACTGCCCTCAACGACGGTATCGCGCTTGTTTCCCACCTCGGACGGGACAGGTGACCGACTGATGGGGCGGCTCGAGCAACCGGTGCGCCCCGCTCCAGGAACGCCGCTCATTGTGCTCATCCATGGTCTCACCGGCTGCGAGGACAGCAATTATGTGCGCCGGTCGGCCCGGCTTCATCTGATGCGCGGCCGGCGGATCCTGCGGCTCAACCTGCGCGTCGCCGGCTTCGCGCGGAAACTGGAAGTGGCCGCGATACCGGAGTCATTCCTTCCCCACGTCGGGCGTGACTTATCCAGAAGATGGCGGCGCTTCGCCACTCGGCAAGTCTGATCGAGGGACTGTCGGTGCTTGGTGCACGACGCGCCCTACGACACGTGCCAGTCTCGGGCGAAGTGGCAAGAAGGCGCGATAAACGGTTTCGAGCACGGGGAGGATGCCGGGGATCCGCGCAAGGCGCGCAGCCCAGCGCCACCGAGGGAGATGGGCCCAGAGTGCAACGAAGGCTGCAGCGCCGGAAACGAGGGCCCCGTCAGCCCCACGAACGTGGAACCGGGCCAGTGCCTGCTCGCGCTCGAGGTTCGCGCCGAGATCGGCCCCAGGTTGGGCGACATCGACGAAGCAAAGCAACTCGGAGCCCTTCTGCGCCTGATAGTGCGAGATTTCCGCCCGACAAAGCGGGCAAGCGCCGTCGAAATAGACCGTTGCTGTATCTCGATCGGTGTCCATGCGGTTCACCCAAAAAACTCAGGATCAGCCAAGCGTACATTACGCGAACTCAACCAGTACTCACGCTCTGTGACGAGTAGTCGCCGGAGCTAAGGTGCGATCGTGCTTCCATCCCATGCGATGAGCTGGCCGCTCTGCGAAGCTTCGAGAGCATCGATGACGGCAAGCAAGCGCGCAGCCGCGAAACTGGGTGTAAAGAGCCGGTCAGGATCAACACCCGCCTGGAATGGACGCGACAATTCGCTAACGACTGTTCCCGGGTGAAGTCCAACACAGATCGCATCCTCGCGCTGCCGGGCGAGCTCTATGCTGAATGTCCGGATCAGCTGATTGAGCGCAGCCTTAGTCGATCGATAGGCGTACCATCCGCCGAGGCGGTTATCCGAGATGCTGCCGACGCGAGCCGACAGGGCAGCGAACACGGCTTTCCCCGAGCGTGGCAACCTTGGAAGAACCGACTTTGCGACAAGCGCTGGTCCAACGGCATTGACGGCGAAGCTCTCGATCAGCATGTCTTTGTCGAGAGCGCGCCAGGACTTCTCGGGTTGCATTCCCCCCGGCGCATGCAATCGTCCCGTCGCAACGATGGCGAGGTCTATACGGTCCAGACCGGCAAGCGCCATCTCGATGCTTCGTTCATCCAGGATGTCGATTGGGCGCGGCTTGATCTTGTCGCTGTCATGCCGCTTAGGCGCACGCGAGCAGGCCAAAATGCTGTGCACATTCGCGCACGCCGCGAGGTGGTCAACAAGGGCCCCGCCGATGCCACCGCCCGCGCCGATCACGACCGCGTGAACCGATTTGCCGAATGAGGTTAGTGACGTCACGATCTCTCCAGAAGGATTGAGCACGCGCCTGCTCCTAAACCCGCATAACCGCCCTGATCCTGAAAGAGCTCAGCGACGTTTTATACGCTGAACGCAACCCTTGGGATCAGTGAATACCAATGCCGCCAACCTCTCGGATTCCTCGACCGGCCCTCGTGCTCGGATGGCTCGGCGTCCTGCCGTTTGCCGCACTCGCTGTTCTGGCGGCAACTGGCGGCGAGCTGCTCAACGATGGCGCCATGAGCGGGCTCGTCCAGTACGGCTTGATCATCCTGTCGTTCATGGGTGGTGCGCAATGGGGACTGGCGATGCGAGCGGCCAGCAGCGACGATGGCGTGGAGGGATGGAGGCTCGCCATCAGTGTTCTGCCTGCCCTGGCCGCATTTGGCCTGTCGCTCCTGCCGGCAGGGTCGGCCCTTCTTGGCTTGGCGGGCGCCTTCGTTGCCCTGCTCGGCTATGACGTCTGGGCGGCTCGGGCAGGCATGGCACCGGCCTGGTATCCGGCGCTTCGCTTGCAGCTGACGGGCGCCGTCGTCGTCTGCTTACTGGCTGCTTCTGCATTTGGGTTCAGATGATGCGACAGGCCGAAGAGAGAATCGTCGTCTGTTTCAAGCGCGACTTTCGCGTCGTCGATCGCCACGCTTTGCTGAAGCTCGACCTATGAACCGATCCTCGATTGCCAGACCGACTCGCTGTCGTGCAAAGGCCGACCTCACTAACAAAATCTGCGCGACCTGCAGTCGCCCGTTCGCGTGGCGCAAGAAATGGGAGCGTGATTGGAACAGCGTTCGCCATTGCTCCGATCGCTGCCGACGCGGAAGAGCCCATTCTGTGAAGGAGACCTCATGATAAAACGAGTGATTGTCGTGCTCGGTGACCAGCTCACTCCGCAGATATCGTCGCTCCGTGGTGCAGACAAGGACCACGATGTCGTTGTGATGTGCGAGGTCTGGGAAGAAGCGACCTACGTCCGGCATCACAAGAAGAAAATTGCGTTCATCTTCTCGTGCATGCGGCACTTCGCAATGGAGTTGCGCGAGAAGGGCTGGACGGTCGATTACCGCACCCTGCAACAGACGGGTCATTCCAGCAGCTTCACCAGCGAGGTCCGTCGTGCCGTGGAGCGCCACGAGCCGCAACGGATTGTGGTCACGATGCCAGGCGAATGGCGCGTGCTTCAGGACATGCGCGGATGGCCGGAGCGGTTCAAAGTTCCCGTCGATATTCTGGAAGACGACCGCTTCGTTTGCTCTCCTGCCGAGTTTGCCATGTGGGCCGAGGGCCGCAAACAGCTTCGCATGGAATTCTTCTACCGCGAGATGCGCCGCAAGACCGGCCTGCTGATGGAGGGCGATGGCCCCGTTGGAGGTCAGTGGAACTTCGACCAGGAGAACCGCAAGGCCGCAAAGCCGGATCTCTTGATGCCACGGCCGCTTCGCTTCACACCGGACACCATCACGCAAGACGTTCTCAGTCTCGTTGCTGAACGCTTTGCCGATCACTTCGGCGATCTCGGGCCGTTCTGGTTCGGTGTGATGCGCGAAGAGGCCGAGCAGGCACTCGCGCACTTCGTCACGACAACGTTACCGCAGTTCGGCGATTTTCAGGACGCGATGCTCGAGGGCGAGCCGTTCCTCTATCACTCGTTGCTATCCATCTACATGAACGTCGGCCTGCTCGATGCGCTCGCCGTGTGTCGCCGCGTTGAAGCCGCCTATCGGGCCGGGCAAGTTCCGCTCAATGCCGCCGAAGGCTACATTCGCCAGGTCATCGGCTGGCGCGAGTTCGTCCGGGGCATCTATTGGCTGAAGATGCCGGACTATGTTGAAGAGAACTATTTCGGTCATAGACGACCCGTGCCTGAGTTCTACTGGACGGGCGAAACCGATATGGCCTGCCTCAGGGCAGCGATCGGTCAGACCAAGCGCGAAGCCTACGCCCACCACATCCAGCGTCTGATGCTGACTGGCAATTTCGCGCTGCTTGCGGGCGTGTCGCCGCAGGCGTTGCACGAGTGGTACCTGCTCGTCTATGCCGATGCGTTCGAGTGGGTGGAGCTGCCGAACACGCTTGGCATGAGCCAATTCGGCGATGGCGGCGTTCTCGCCTCGAAGCCCTATGTTGCCTCGGGTGCGTACATCAAGCGGATGTCGAATTACTGTTCGTCCTGCCACTATGACGTCTCAAAACCCCACGGCCCGGACGCTTGCCCGTTCAATGCGCTCTATTGGGCCTTCCTCGCCCGTCATCGCGACAAGCTTGCCGGCAATCCCCGCATGGCACAGATGTATCGCACGTGGGACAGGCTCTCCGATGAGCGCCACGACCTGACCCTGGCGACCGCCAAAGCCTTCCTCGGCAAGCTCGATGCTGAAACGTCTCTGCGAGAAAAAGCACAAGCCGTGAATAGCGCCGACATCGCTGATACGATAGTTCGCCTGTGTACCGAGCGCGGACGGGGTAAGACGATTTGCCCGTCGGAGGTGGCCCGCGCCCTGGCAATAAACGACAATGAATGGCGAGACCTGATGCCCGACGTACGTCGCGTGGCCGGGACACTTGCCGTTCAAGGCCGTATCAGAGTGACCCAGGCGGGCAAGCTCGTCGATGCCGCTTCGGTCCGCGGTCCAATTCGGTTGTCGTTAGCCCGACAGAAGAAATCGAGGAGCCGAGTCTCGTGAATAGAGCCTTATCTCTAGATTATTCGGCTACCGGCACCAGCGTCTTGAGCCTGTCGATCCAACGCGCGATGCGGGCCTTTTTGATACCCATATCGCTATATCCGAGCTGTGAGCGGGAATAGATTGCCAGCGTGTTACCTTCGCCCGGCTCCAGCTGGAAGTAGCGCACGACAATGGTGTCAGGAAACCGCAGCAGCGGAGTGCGCTGTACATACCGCTCCGTCATAGCAACATCGCCGCTTCCAACATTTCTTATATTTGGCTCGGACGCTATGACACGGGCCATCGCTGCACGCAGGCCTTGTGCGTCGGTCGCGAACGTTGGGGGAAGAAAATCGCTGTTGGCTTTGCAGAAGCGCGGCGAGCACGCGAGAGCATCATTCGGGTTCGCGCGCCTTACAAGCGTCGCAAATTCCACGGGCCCGAGATCAGCCGACCCGAACATAGACCACAATCTCTCCGGCCCGACCAGGAACCACGCCACGACCGCTAGTAGCGCGATGAGAGCTGCAACAATGAGCGTACACATCGATTTCAACCCGGGGTTCCCTCGCCAGCTCGTGACGACGTGAGTTTCAGCATGATCTCGTTGCGCCGGAAGAACGGCAGTGTCCAGGGTGGGTTGTAAAAGGCGAGCACCGGCTCACCTCTGACCGACAGATTATTATCGGCGGCGTACCGTCGGAGCTCAGACGTTTTTGCGGCAATCGCCGCGTCAGTCGCAACTCCTGAGAAGCGAATCACGACCATTTGCTTCGACGGCAGGGGAACCAACTTGACGCGGTCGTCGGTAGGTGTGGGCAGCGTCGCCATGGTCCAGCTCTCGGGCATGATGAACCGCACGGTCCAGGACGCATCCCGCGATTGCTGGGTCACCGGCGCTGTCATGGCTAGTGTCTGCTTCGCCTGCTGTTCGACCGGAGCTGTCATGGCGATCTTCGCATTGGGCTTGTTGGCGCCGAAGATGTAGGCGGCAATCAGTCGAAATCCTTCATTGATGGCAGCACGGCGCTCGCCGCTGACCTCGACCTCGGCTGCGATCATTGCTCCGTAATCGCGCACCTCTATCGCACCGTCTGAACGGGTCACCGCATATTTCGGCTGCTCAACACGGCTCATGATTGGACCCGCTGCTGCGGCCGCTATCGCTGCAATGCCGGCGACTAGTAAGGCCCACATTATCATCCGGCGCTTCTTGGCCATGGCTATGCTATCGTCTGTCTCGTGTTTGATGCCAACCGGGACCGATGACGAGCCGGCTAGATGAGCTGACTTAGTCGACCCTATCTACCACATCGTCAGTAGCCGGGGTTGGCCCCCTCACCGATCGTAAGCCCACCATCGGCACTAGGCCTGATCTTGATCGTGTTTGCGTTGAGCACATGTGAGACGCTTGTCACAATTTGATCGTCTCATCCGCAACAGGCACCAACTGCGTGCCTGAGTCCAGCGTTGTTGGAACGATCGGCGAGCGGACTCGGATTACACCTGCGGTTCAAGCCACTCCGCGGCCTTGGCCAGTGAAGCACCGGCAACAGCAGGTGGTCCGGATTGTGGTTACCGGAATTGAGAAGTTCAGCGCCGCTGCAGACGATCTAGAGTCTCTGCCTATGCAAATGCCTGAGCGACGATATGGCTGTGTCTTCGACCCGACAGGATTAATCTCGTTGCGCTCCTCGAACGTTGAAAATACAGGCGTCCTCAGAGCTGGTACAAATCTCATGGCTCACATTCTTGTCATCGGTGCTAGTCGCGACATTGGCCGAGCGGTGACGGAGTCCGCCGTCACAAGAGGTCACCGTGTTCGCGCCATGTCCCGCAGTGGCGAGGTGATACGCGACCGCGCAGGACGTATTGAAGCGTTCAAGGCCGATGCGCTCGCGCCAGACGATGTTTCCCAGGCACTTGACGGCATCGAGGTCGTGGTTCAGGTGCTTGGCGTACCGGCATCCCTCGATCTCATTACGAGGCCGGTCGCCCTATTCTCGGAAGCAACACAAGTGTTGCTTCCAACCATGACGACGGCGCGGGTCAAGAAGCTGATTGCCGTGACCGGGTTCGGCGCGGGCGACAGCAATGCCAGCATCAACCTGCTGCAGCGCCTCCCCTTCACCGTCCTCCTGGGGCGCGCCTTCGACGACAAGTCCGAGCAGGAGCGCCTGATCGAAGCCAGCGATCTCGACTGGCTGATCGTACGCCCGGGCGTGCTCACGGGTGGATCCAGGAGCGACGCCTATCGAGTGTTGACCGAGCCCGCTTCTTGGCGCAATGGCATCGTCTCGCGGACCGATGTGGCTGACTTCATCACCGAGCGCATTACGGCCGACCGCTTCGGGCGGGAGAAGCCAGTCATTATCCGCTGCCCTTTGTAGGCACCGTGCCATGCTCTCGTCAGCCGCACATTCCTTTTCCAGATCGAATCCTGCCGAGGGGGTGCCCTTCCGCGATCGCGCGCCCTGGTGGGGCGGCGATTTGCAGACGCTGCGCAATCACCTGCTGGCAGGACAGCAGCCGTCAACGACGGTAACGCGCTTGTTTCCGATCTCGGACGGGAGTGGTGACCGCCTGATGGGGCGGCTCGAGCGGCCGATGCACCCTGCTCCAAGCACGCCGCTCATTGTGCTCATCCACGGTCTCACCGGCTGCGAGGACAGCACTTATGTACGCCAGTCGGCCCGGTTTCATCTGATGCGCGGCCGGCGGGTGCTGCGCCTCAATCTGCGTGGCGCCGGCCCGGGTCGGAAGCTCGCTACGGGCTACTACCACGCGGGCTGCGCCCCCGATCTTCGAGACGTTCTCGCCGGATTGACGGACGAGGATATCGGGTACGGGGTGTTTGCCATAGGCTATTCGCTCGGCGGCAATATCCTTCTTAATCTGCTCGGATCGCTACCTACCGGAGAGCGTCTCGTCGGCGCCGCCGTCGTCTCAGCGCCAATCGAGCCGGGTGAGGCCTGCCAGCGCAGCATGGCGCCGAGATACGCCTTCTATCATCGCTGGCTGTTGCGGCGCATGAAGCAGGATGTGTTGGCCTCGCCCGGACTGGCACCGGCCGAGCGCGAGGCCATCACAGAGGCACGATCGGTTTATGCGTTCGATGATCAGTGGGTGGCGCCACGCAATGGCTTTCGTGATGCGGAGAACTATTACGCGCGGACGGCTGGCGCTCGGCATCTGGCGTCGATCTCCGTGCCGACGCTCTTGCTGCATGCCATGAATGATCCCTGGATTCCGGTGCGGCCCTATCTCGAGCTGCAGCAGCCGGCATCACCACACGTGGAGATCGTTGTCGCGCGGAGTGGTGGCCATGTCGGCTTCCACGAGCACGGGCACACTGAGACTTGGCACGATCGCAGGATCGAGGATTTCCTGGTCCGTCTGGAAGGACGTGATCGCGGCTAAGGTCATGCGGACCGTTTCCGTCGCCCTGGCGTCAGTTGCCGCCCTTGAGCCCAGCAACTTTGAGGAACCCGGCAACCTCGGCGATGACGTCGTCCTGGTGGCCAACCAGCAGATGCCCGCCGGTCTCGAAGGCCGCGAGCCGCGCGTTGGGAATGCGCGTGGCGGCGAACCGCGCTGCAGGCAGCGTGTTGAAGAGATCATCCTTCGCAGAGACGATGAGCGTCGGTGCCGTGATGCGCTCCAGCTGTGGCAGCTTGGTATCCGGGACACTGTCTAGATTGATGCCACGCACGCGCTGCGACAGCGGCTGGATGCTGCTGACGATCCGATGCACGCGTATCTGCTCGGCCTCGGGTGCTGCCGAGACGACGGTAGGTGGTACCCCGATGAAGCGGATGAGCACCGAGGGGGCAATCGCCTCCAGCGTCCACCATGCGAAGTCCGCACCGGCATTGACGAGCCAGAAGGCAAGCCTGCTACCGCGGCTCTTCTCGATGGCAACAGGATTTGCCGGCTCGAACGAGGCCGGTACTATCAGGATCAGGGCCGACACGCGTTGCGGATGGCGACGGGCAAGGGCAATCGCGGACCGGGCCCCGGCCGAGATCCCGACGACGATCGCTTTGTCGACTTGGAGCGCATCGAGCAAAGCCGCGTGCGCATCCGCCTGGGCTTCAGGGGTCGGCTCGGCTGGAATGGGCGTTCCGAGGTATCCAAACCGGGAAGGCGCGATGATGCGGAACCCGCCGCCGACGAGATCAGCGGCATTGGCAAGGCCTTGGTCGTAGCCGCCGCCCGCACCGTGAATTGAGAGCAGCGGCGTGCCCGAACCTGTCTCGCCGTATTCGAGCGGTCCGACAGCTGTTGGTGCGATCTTGGCACCTTCAGAGATGGCGGCACGCGCCGCGGCGATATCTTGGGCATAGCGGTAAAGGACGAGGCCGCCTGCGACGACCATGAGGAAAAGCAGCATGACCAGTGCCGTCTGGAGCCCGGTCATGGCGGTGTGATCACGGCGGAGAGCGGCCGCCGGAGGGAGTGCGGCATGGCCGGACCGCGTCCGAACCGGACAACGAGGTCCGGGCGTTGGTCGCGGAGGCCCAGCTCTGCGGCGAAGTGCGATCTGAGAGCCGGGACCTCGACCGGCTGATTGATGAAGGCATGACGGATGTCACGGGCTGTCGCTTCAAGCGCGAAGCGCTGATAGGCGCGGCCGGCCGCGATCCAGCCCGCCCTGTCGTCGCAGGCAGCAGCGAACACGGCGATGCCGGCCGAGGAGCGGATCTGACGGGCGATTTTGGCAGCCTCGCCCTTCTCGGTCATCACCAGCGGCAACAACAGGCGGGCGAGCCACGCCGGCAGAGACGGGTTGCCACTTGCCCGGCTCATTAGGCCATCGCGATGAGCGAGCGCCATCCGGTCATCAAAACGGATCCAGGCCTTGAGTTCCGCCATGAAGGCCGGATCACGCATCTGCGCCGTGTTGCCCTCGACCACATGCCCGGCGATCGCTTCTATACGGCTGCGGTCAGTGATCAGCAGGCAAGTGACGCCCTCGTGGGTGCCGGCAGCCTCCAGGCTTGCCAAATCATCCGGGGCGATTGTCCGGCCATCATAGTCGGTTCGCGTGCACTGTCGCCTTCCGATGGCATCGGCAAGCGGATTGGCTGCCGGCTGTCGGGGCTGGAGCGCCAGCGTAATGGCACCGTCGTTCGAAGCATCGAGGGTGGGCGTCACGTCGAAGCCGAGCACCGGCGCAGCCTGGACGATATTCTCGACCGCGCAGCCGAGCGAGGCAAAGAGATGATGGTCGTCAGGATCGACGGCCGGGCAGCGCCGGGTGAGATCGGGATGGATCGTGATCTCATGCTCGGCAAGCGAGAACCGCCAGGGCTGGGTGTTGTGGCTATTTGCGGCAAGGGTGCCTGCGCGCACCAGCTCCCGAAGACCGCCATCGGCCGCGAGAGGCCGCCAAACCTGACGGACGGCCTCATCGTAGGTCCGCAGTAACGCGCATTCTCCTGAGTCTGCGACTGTTGAACCGGACGCCATGGTCACCCCTTCATCCAGGCGCCAGCTTCGTCAGCCCCGAACGTGCCGCCGCTTGGCTTTCAATGTAGACCGTGCATGACGGGTGACCAGCTTGGCGATCCCTGTTTTGACGACGAGTGGTCCCTGTTCCGCTATAAGGCTTCCCTGATCCGCGCTTAAAATTCCCTGTTTTTTTTTGGCCCAAATTTGGCGTAAGTCACTGAAACTACGTGTAATTTCCGAATTCTGGCGGCAATTTCAAGCCTGGAAAGCGCGAAAATTCCCTGTTTTTCCGGATTTCGGGGCTTCTGAAGGGCAGAGACTGCCTCGCTCGCGACTGCCTCCACCACCAGCGTCTGGTTTTGAACGACGGTCCTGCCAGCCTGCCCGCTCGCGACGAGATCGACCCCCTGATTTGTTTGCATTGCCACACTTCGCAGGCTCGTGTGGCGTGGTTCGCTCCCATTGGGTTCCGACTGCGTTCCAGTCACGCCTCGGGAACACCGGAGGTGGGGGCAGCGTCGTTCGAGGAAAATCCATGCTCGCCGCTTCAACCCGGCTCCCCCGGCGGTCACGCGTTCGATTTCGTCGTCCTCGCCTTGTCGCTGCCCCGTGGAGGTCGGCAGTTTTCGCCGCAACTGGCTGCGCGTGCCGTTCGCGACGCGAACGGCGCCTGGTGGGCGTGGCCTGGACGGGCGGGATGACGGAGGGGGAATGTGAGGTGGTACGAACCGGGTAGTTCCCTGACAGCATAGACCGGGAGCATTCCTGACAGGTCAACTTGCTCGAATCACCAGGAGATTCGAGCGATGCCCTTCAAGGAGAGCTGTCGGGTGGAAGAGCGTATCGCGTTGCTGCGGGC
>WGLQ01000036.1 GCA_016125495.1 Hyphomicrobiales bacterium
CCCGATCTCCACCGCCCCCGGAACGTTGAAGCCCGAGGACATCCTCCCCCCCGCCTGAGCGCGAGGCCCGCGCGGGGCCGCCCCCCCCCCCCCCCCGCTCGACACACTGCTTTGAACTGCGGCGGCGATCTGGTAATCCTGACCTCGGCCGTCTACTTATATCGGTGGCGGGTGCGGCGCCCGCTCGGCTAGCCCCATAGAGACGGACGACCCATGCAGCGAGGGTGGAGGTAACGATGTTCATTCAGACGGAAAACACACCGAATCCGGCGACCCTCAAGTTCCTGCCGGGCCGGTCCGTGCTGGTCGACGGGACGGCCGACTTCAAGGCTCTTGCCGATGCCGTGGGTGTTTCGCCGCTCGCCGAGCGCATCTTCGCGGTCAATGGTGTTACGGGGGTTTTCCTCGGGCGCGACTTCATCTCGGTCAGCAAGGGCAACACCTGCGAGTGGCCTCACATCAAGCCGGCCATCCTCGGCGCCATCATGGAGCACTTCATGTCCGGCGCGCCGGCGCTGGCGGCCGACGGCGCCGACGACGGTGCCAGGGGGGAGTACTCCGAGGACGACGCGGAGATCGTCGCGACGGTCAAGGAATTGCTCGCGACCCGCGTCCGCCCGGCGGTTGCCCAGGACGGTGGCGACATCACCTTCCATGGCTACCGCGATGGTGTCGTTTATCTCCAGATGCGCGGTGCCTGCTCGGGCTGTCCGAGTTCCACGGCGACGCTGAAGAACGGCATCGAAAACCTCCTGCGGCACTTCGTGCCCGAGGTTCAGGAAGTGCGTCCGGTCTGATCGCACGATCCGCTGGTAGAGAGGGGTCCGCTCGGCAGCCACCGCTGTCGCGGCGGGCCGTGTACGACCGGTCGCTCCGATCGGCCGACCAACCGCCATCCCCCACCCACAAATTCGATTGGAGAGGACCGCCATGTCAGGACCGATATCCGATTCCGCCCTCGACCAGATTTTCCTCGAGGCCCGCACCCAGAACGCCTGGCAGGCCCGCGACGTGCCGGACGACCTGCTCCGCCGTCTCGTCGACATTCTGAAAATGGGCCCGACGAGCGCCAACTGCTCGCCGATGCGCGTGGTCTTCGTCAAATCGAAGGGGGCCAAGGAGCGCTTGCGCCCGCACCTTGCCGCCGGCAACGTCGACAAGACCATGGCCGCCCCGGTCACCGCCATCATCGGCTACGACCTCGAATTCCACGAGCAGCTTCCCAAGCTCTTTCCCCACACCGATGCGCGCAGCTGGTTCGCCGGCAAGCCCGCGCACATTCGCACCACCGCCATCCGCAACGGCACGTTGCAGGGCGCCTACCTGATCGTCGCCGCCCGCGCGCTCGGCCTCGATGCCGGTCCCATGTCCGGCTTCGACAATGCCGGAGTCACCGGGGAGTTCTTTGCCGGAACCAGCGTCGAAGCCGATTTCCTATGCAACCTGGGCTATGGCGACCCGACCGGGCTCTTCCCGCGCTCGCCGCGCTTCGAGTTCGACGAAATGGCCCGCATCGTCTGAAGCTGGTCGGGACCCTCCACCGCGGCGGTTGCCCGCCTGCGTCCCGCCCGTTATGTCCGGTCATGATCGTCCTCGGCCTCGACACCTGCTTTGCCGCCTGCTCCGTCGCCCTCGCCCGCTTCGATGGGGCCGACGGCGATGGCGTGCTGCTGACCCATCGTTTCGAATTGCCTGGAACGGGTCATGCCGAGCGGCTGGCGCCGATGATCCGTGAGGCGGTGACCGAAGCGGGCATCGCATTCGGCGAGATCACGCGCCTCGCCGTCACCGTCGGACCTGGCAGCTTCACGGGCGTGCGCGTCGCCGTCGCCGCTGCCCGCGCCCTGGCGCTGGCGGCCGGGGCCGAGGTGGCGGCGGTCGACAGCCTCGTGGTCATGCGCGAGACGGCCATCCGCCGTCTGAGCGAGGCAGCATCAACGGCATCGTCGCGTGCAGCCGGGCCGATCGTGCCACAAGGCGGTTGCGCGCCTCTCGTCGTTGCCGTCGATGCGCGGCGCGGTCAGCTCTATTGCCTCGATCAGGTGGCCACCGGCCTGCGGGCCTTGGCCCGTCTTTCGACCGTCGACGACGTGGCGGCGGCCCTGCCCGACCGGGTCCTGATCGTCGGCTCGGGTGGCCGCATTTTGATGCAGTCGTCTCGGATCGACATGCCCGGCTGGTCGACGGCGCTATCGGACCTCATGCCCGATGCCCGTGACCTTGTCCGCCTCACCCCGCTCCTACCGATCCAGGCCGCCGGCACGCTCGCCCCGCACTATTCGCGGCCACCGGACGCCAAGCCCCAGACGGGCGCCGTTCTGGCGCGAAGACCCTGAGAAGTCCCGGAGGTCTCGCCATGACCGCAGGACCACAGGCACCGCTCACCGTATTGAGCGCCGCCGATGCCGAGGCCGCATCGCTGCTCCATGGGCTCTGCTTTGCAGAGGCTTGGCAGGCGGACGCCCTGGCGGCCCTTGCTTCTGACCCGAGCGGGCTGGCGCTGGCCGTCTGGTGCGCGTGTGACGAACTCGGCGGCCTCGTGATCGCTCGCCTCGCTGCCGACGAGTCCGAGATCCTGACCCTGGCCGTGCATCCCGAGCATCGCCGTCGCGGTATCGCGCGCAAACTGCTGACCGGGCTTGCCCGAGACTTGACCGCTCGCGGCATAGCTCGTTTGTTTCTCGAGGTTGCGACATCGAACGTTGCGGCCGTCGCACTTTATCGCGGCCTCGGCTTCGTTGAGGTCGGCCTGCGAAGAGGCTACTACGCAGCGAGCGGCGACGATGCACTCGTGATGCGGCTCGATCTGGCGCCGCACGCGGGGCCCGACGTACGGCGGGTGAGTGACGGGAGAAGCATGTGACGGCAGGCAACCCGAAGCCGAAATCGCGCCTCGAGGAGCTGTGCGCCCAGAAGGGGATGCGCATGACCGGCCAGCGCCGGGCCATCGCGCGTGTGCTCTCCCAGACAAAGGATCACCCGGACGTCGAGGAACTCCACCGCCGCGTCACCGCCGTCGACGCCCGCATCTCGCTGTCGACCGTCTATCGCACGGTGCGTCTCTTCGAGGAGAACGGCATTCTGGAGCGCCACGATTTCGGCGCCGGACGGGCGCGATACGAACGGGCCACGCGCGAGCACCACGACCACCTCATCGATACCGAGACCGGCACCGTGATCGAGTTTCGCGACGAGGAGATCGAATTGCTGCAGGAGCGGGTCGCACGCCGGCTGGGCTACGAACTGGTGGGCCATCGCCTAGAGCTCTATGGCCGCCGAGTGGACAAGAGCACATGAGCGCCGTTCGCGGCGCCCGGCGCCTCGTCCTGTTCCTCGCCTTCACGCTGCCGATGATGCTCGTGCAGTTCCTTGCGCTCCGCGTCAGCCCGAGGCTCGCGGCGCGCATACCGGTCTGGTACCATCGCCGGGTCGCCGCCATCCTCGGCTTGCGGGTGAAAGTCACCGGGCAGCTCGATCCCGACCGGCCGGCGCTTCTCCTGTCCAACCATATTTCCTGGCTCGACATCGTCGTTCTCGGCTCGGTGGCGCCGGTCTCCTTCGTTGCCAAGCGCGAGGTGGGCGAGTGGCCGTTCGTCTCCTGGCTCGCGCGCCTCCAGCAGACCATTTTCGTCGACCGCGAGCGCCGCACGTCGTTGCCGGAAATCGCCGCCAGGATGGGCGAGCGGATGGCCGAGGGGGGCAATGTGGTGCTCTTTCCCGAAGGCACCAGCGGCGACGGCAACCGGGTGCTCGCCTTCAAGAGTTCCCTCATCGCGCCGGTTTTCGCCGAGGCCGGCGGCCCGACGGACACGCCGCGCCCGCAGGTGCGCACGTGCGCGATCGCCTACACACGCTTGCAGGGTCTGCCGATCGGCCGCGCCGGGCGCCCCCTGGTCGCATGGTACGGCGACATGGACATGTTCACGCACGGCTGGGGTGTCTTGCGTTCGCCCCCGATCGAGGTTCACGTGGTCATCGACCCGCCGCTCGAGATCACGGAGTTTCCGGACCGCAAGACGCTGACCGCCTATGCCGAGGGTCGTGTTGCCGAGCAGGTCGCGCGCCTGCTGCGCACGGGGGGCGTTGCGGCGGGCGGGCCCAAGCGTGACGCCCGGCCGGCGGCGGCCTTGACCGGTGAGGGGCATCGCCCGGCACTGGACGCGCCGGGCGGCGGCGCCTAAAGCGGGTTGCGGCTTCGGCGCGGGCGTGAGTATGCGCCGGAAAGCGCGAGGCCGGCGGAACAGGTGACGGAGCATGGACGAGTTGGAACGGAACTTGAGTGGCACGCATCCGATCGAGTCCGAATCGGAAAGCGGGTCTGTCGCCATGCCTTCGAAGCGCGTTCACATCAAATCGTTCGGTTGTCAGATGAACGTCTACGACTCCGAGCGCATGGCCGAGGCCCTCGCCCCGCTCGGCTACGTCGAGACCGCCGAGCCCACCGAGGCCGACGTCATCGTGCTCAACACCTGCCACATCCGCGAAAAGGCCGCCGAGAAGGTCTATTCCGAACTCGGCCGCCTGCGCCGCATCAAGGCCGAGCGTCGCGGCCGTGGCAAGGAAACGATGGTGGCGGTTGCCGGCTGCGTGGCCCAGGCCGAGGGCGCCGAGATCGTCCGCCGCGCGCCCGTCGTCGATCTGGTTGTCGGGCCGCAGAGCTATCACCGCCTGCCCGACCTCCTTTTTCGCGCCCGCCAGGAAGGCCGCAGCCTCGTGCTCACCGAGTTCCCGGAGGAGGACAAGTTCGCCCACCTGCCGGCCCGCCGGCCCAAGGGCGCGCCGGCCGCATTCCTGACGGTCCAGGAGGGGTGCGACAAGTTCTGCACGTTCTGTGTGGTGCCCTATACCCGGGGCGCCGAACTCTCGCGTCCGCTCGCCCGGGTCCTCGCCGAGGCGCGCGAGCTGGTCGACGCGGGCGCCCGCGAGATCACCCTGCTCGGTCAGAACGTCAACGCCTACCACGGCGAGACGCCGACCGGCGGTGTGGCATCGCTCGCCACGCTGCTGTCCCGACTGGCCGAGATCGACGGTCTGGATCGCTTGCGTTATGCGACCTCGCATCCCCGCGACATGACCCGCGAGCTGATCGCCGCGCACGCCACGAACCCCAAGCTGATGCCCTATCTCCATCTGCCGTTCCAGGCGGGCTCGGACCGGATCCTGGCCGCCATGAACCGCAAGCACACGGCTGGCGAATACGTCGCACTCATCGATCGTATTCGCGAGGCGCGTCCCGACATCGCGATGTCCACCGACATCATCGTTGGTTTTCCGGGTGAGACGGAGGCCGATTTCGAAGCCACCATGGAGGTGGTGCGCAGGGTCGGCTTCGCGCAGGCCTACTCCTTCAAGTACAGCGCCCGCCCCGGCACCCCCGCCGCCACCATCGACGCCCAGGTCGACGAAGAGGTCGCGAGCGACCGTCTGCATCGGCTCCAGGCCCTCCTCACCGAACAGCAGGAGGCCTTCAATGTCGCGTGCGTCGGCCGCACGCTCGATGTCCTGCTCGAGCGCCCGGCCGCCCGCCGTCCCGGCCACCTCGTCGGCCGTTCGCCCTATCTCCAGTCGGTTCATGTCGAAGTGCCGGCCCAATTCGTTGGACAAATCGTCGCGGTGGACATCGTTGACGCTGGCGCGACCAGCCTCACCGGTGTCATAAAAGCGGCACGACAGGGGAATATGCAGGTTGCCTGACACCTGGAAAGGTCGAAACTTGTCAGCCCGAGAGGACACCTCGATTGGCTCAGCGGCGCGCGCGATCGCCGGAAGGCGACATGGCCACCGATAGCGGACGCGCACCATTGCAGAGACTGGTGATACCCTTCGAGGACAATCGGCTTCTGGCCGCGCTGGTCGGCGAGTTCGACCGTCATCTCGCGCTGATCGAGGATCGCCTCGGCGTGCAAGCTGCCGCGCGCGGCAATGTCATCACCGTGACCGGCAGCCGCGAACGCTGCGACATGGCCCGGGATGTGCTGCAGGTCCTTTACCGCAGGTTGGAGACCGGCGTCATGGTCAGTACCGGCGATGTCGATGGCGCGATCCGCCACGCCCTCGCGCCGTCCGCCGCGACGCCCGGGGAGGGGCGCGACACGGCGCAGCTCGTCGGTGAGCTTGCCCAGGTGCGCACCCGAAAGCGCATCGTCACGGCCCGCACCCCGATGCAGAGTGCCTACCTCAAGGCTCTCGAGCGCCACGAACTGGTCATCGCGACCGGGCCCGCCGGCACCGGCAAGACCTATCTCGCCGTGGCCGCCGCCGCCGCCCGCCTCGAGGCCGGCGAGGTGGAGCGCATCATCCTCTCGCGCCCGGCCGTCGAGGCTGGCGAGCGCCTCGGCTTCCTTCCGGGCGACATGCGCGAGAAGGTCGATCCCTATTTGCGTCCGCTCTATGACGCGCTCTATGATGTGCTGCCGGCCGAGAAGGTCGAGCGGGGCATCGACAATCAGGTCATCGAGATCGCGCCTCTCGCTTTCATGCGCGGCCGCACGCTGTCCCATGCGTTCGTCATCCTGGACGAAGCCCAGAACTGCACGAGCATGCAGATGAAAATGTTCCTGACCCGACTCGGCGAAGGCTCGCGCATGGTGGTGACGGGTGACCCGACCCAGGTCGATCTGCCGCCCGGTCAGCGCTCGGGCCTCACCGAGGCGACCGAGCGGCTCCGGGGGATCGACGAGATCGCGATGGTGGCATTCACCGGTGCCGACGTGGTCCGCCATGCCCTGGTCGCCAAGATCGTCGCGGCCTACGAGAGCGACGGCACGAAACGATGAGCGATCCCTCGCGCGACCGAGAATGCCGCGCCGGCGGTTCGGCCGGCCTTCAACTCGAAGTCGATGTCATCGGCGAGCATGAGCCCTGGCTCGCTTTCGCCGATTTGACCGCAGCCCTCGATGCCGCGGCCCGAGTGGCGATCGAGTTCGCCGCCGCCGATGGACAACGGGCGCTTTCGGCATGGCTGACGGGCAGGCGCGCCGGCGTGACCATTCTCCTTTGCGACGACGCCACGATGGCCGACCTCAACGGACGCTTTCGCGGCAAGCCCTCGCCGACCAATGTGCTGTCCTTTCCTGGGGCGCCGGACGCATCGCACCTGCCGCCGGGGGAGGTCTTCGGCCTCGGCGACGTCGCGCTCGGCTACGAGACCGTCGTGGCGGAGGCGGCCGGCCTCGGCCGTTCGTTGCGCGATCACGCGATGCATCTTGCGGTGCACGGCACGCTCCATCTCCTCGGCTACGATCATGAAGACGACGGCGAGGCCGATCGCATGGAGGAGATCGAGATTCGGGTTCTGGCGGAGCTCGGGGTCGCGAATCCTTACGAGTCCGATGCAGTGGTCGAAAGTGCGGGTTGAGTGATGAGCAGTGACAGCGGGCCCGGTCCGAGGGACGCCAGCGGCAATGACGATACCTCGAACGGTAACGGCAATGGTGGCGACAGTCCCGGCTGGTTGCGATCCCTGAGGGCCAAACTCGGCCTTTCGGGCTCGCCTTCCCTGCGTGACACCCTCGAGATGGCCCTCAAGCAGGGCTCCCAGAGCGCCGAGGCGTTCTCTTCCCAGGAGCGCGAGATGCTGTTGCGCATCCTGCGTTTCGGTGGCCTCAAGGTGTTCGACGTGATGGTGCCGCGCGCCGACATCGTCGGTGTCGACGAGCGTGCCAGCATGGGAGATCTGGTGCGCCTGTTCGAGGAAGCGGGCCATTCACGCGTGCCGATTTTCCGCGAGTCTTTGGATGACCTGCGCGGCATGATCCACATCAAGGACGTCATGTCCTGGCTCGCCGACCGGATTGCCCCGCCCGGCACCGGCAATGACGCGAACGAGGACATCGACCTGCACGCCCCGGCCATACCGTCTGGTACGCCGGTTGCGGCTGTGGTGTCCGCGCCCGGGCAGGCGGCGTCGCCAACGCAAGCAAGTCCCGTCGCCGAGGGCGCGACCGCCCGGCCCGTCGAACAGGCGGCGGAACCGCCGCGACCGGGCGGACTCCTCGACATGGAGAAATTCGCCGCGGATCTCGCCCGCCCGATTTCCTCCACACGGCTCCGACGCGAAGTGCTTTTCGTGCCGCCCTCGATGCCCGTCGTCAACCTGCTGTTGCGGATGCAGTCGACCCGCATTCATCTCGCCATGGTGGTGGACGAGTACGGTGGCACCGACGGCCTGGTCTCCATCGAGGACCTCGTCGAGGAGATCGTCGGCGACATCGAGGACGAGCACGACGACGACGAGGCCGAGCTGATCGCCGAGGTCCCCCGCCTCGGCCTGGTGGCATCGGCCCGTGCGCCGATCGACGAGGTCGAGGAGTTCCTTGGACTGAGCCTGCTGGAGGAGGACGAGGAGGAGGATATCGATACCTTGGGCGGCCTCGTCTTTTCCATGGCGGGACGCGTGCCCGTGCGCGGCGAGTTGATCCGCCACCCTTCGGGAGTCGAATTCGAGGTCCTCGATGCCGATCCGAGGCGCATACGCCGCATCCGTATCCACCGCCGCTCCGGAGCGCCCGGAGCGCCCGTAGCCGAGCCCAAGCCCGCCTGAGCCCGATGCGCGTGGCGCGAGGCGATGGCCTGAACGGGGCTGGCGATGCGCGCCCGGCCAAACTCTCCCTCTGGTTGGCCGCTCCCCTTTCCCTGTCGCTCGGTGCGGTTGCCATCCTCGGGCTTCAGCCGTTCGCGATCTGGCCGCTGTTTTTCGTTTCCCTTTCAGGCCTCGTCTGGCTGCTCGACCGCCTGGCCAGCGAGCGCACGGATCGTCGGGAGCGGCTGCGCGCCTTCGCACTGGTCGGCTGGAGCTACGCCTTCGGTTATCATCTCACCGGGTTGCACTGGATCGGCGCCGCATTTCTCGTCGAGGCCGAGCAGTTCGGGTGGCTGCTGCCATTCGCGATTACGCTCCTGCCAGCCGGCCTTTCCCTCTTCATGGCCGCTGCCGTTGCCCTTGTCGGCATGATTTGGCAGCCAGGGACGGTCTCTCGGATCCTGGCGTTCGCCGTCGCGGTCTCCATTTTCGAGCTGGCGCGCTCGAGCGTGCTGACCGGCTTTCCTTGGAACACGCTCGGCTATTGGCTGACGATGGAGCCTGCGCTCGCCCAGTCGGTCAGCCTCGTTGGGGTCGAGGGACTTCTGCCGCTCGCGGTGCTCGTCTTCTCGTTGCCAGCGCTGTTGTTCTCTCCGTTCGCTCCGGGGCGCTCCGCTGCCATCGGTGCCCGGTTCCTGGCCGGCATTGTGCTCCTTGGCCTCGCTTGCGCTTGGACCTGGGGCGCCGCGCGCCTCGCCTCCGCTCCCGCGCTCGCCACGGGAAATTCGAGCGGTGCTCCGCTGCTCCGGCTCGTGCAACCGAGCATTCCGCAGCGCGAGAAGTGGAAACCGGGCAATGCGCGACCGATTTTCGATCTCCTCAAGTCGCTCAGCCGCAATCGCAGCGACGGCCGCACGGACGACATGGCCGCGGTCACCCACCTCGTCTGGCCGGAATCGGTCTTCCCGTTCGAGGTACTGCGTGACCGCGTCGCCCTCGAGGAGATCGCCGCGCTGCTCGCACCGGATCGCCACCTTGTGGCCGGGGCGCTGCGCATCGAGCGCCCCGGTGAGGTGGGTGGCGCCGTCGCCGACCCCTATGCCTTGAACAGCATCCTCGTGCTCGACGACGCCGGACGGCTCGCCACCAGACCCTACGACAAGAACCGCCTCGTGCCGTTCGGCGAGTTCCTGCCGCTGAAGGGCGTCCTCTCGGCGCTGGGCTTGCGAGCGCTCGTTCGCCAGCGCGCTGGCTTTGCATCGGGTGCTACGTCACCGCGCCTCGATGTCCCCGGCCTGCCGCCCGCCGTCGCGCTGATCTGCTACGAAGCGATCTTTCCGCAGGCGGCCTTCCCGGCTTCGTTGGCGACGGGGGGCGAGGCCGCGGTGCGGCCGGGCTGGCTGCTCAACGTCACCAACGATGCCTGGTTCGGTCGCTCCATCGGCCCCCATCAGCATCTCCATCATGCCCGGGTGCGCGCGCTGGAGCAGGGGCTCCCGCTCGTGCGCGTGGCGAACAACGGGATCACCGCGCTCGTCGATCCGTTCGGACGCATCGTCTCTCGACTCGAACTCGACCATCGCGGAACGCTCGACGTCGTTCTTCCGCCGCCGCTCGCCCCGACGCCATTCTCGCGCTTCGGCCGCAATGCGGTTTTCGTCCTGTTGCTGTTGCTCTGTGCGACAACCTGGCTGGCCCTCCCGGTTCGCGGCATGGACGAGCCCACTCGCCTTGCTTGACGCATGCGTGAACGACCTCGTATGAACCTTCCGACCTTGGTCTGATGGGATCGTCGGAGATTCTGGCGACCGTCGTCACGAGGCAACGGCGGTTGGGCCGAAGGTAGGGGCCAAGGGAATGGACGACGCGGCGCCGAAGCGGCCGAATCCGGTGGATGTTCACGTCGGTGGGCGCGTCCGTCTGCGGCGCATGCTGCTGGGGATGAGCCAGGAGCGGCTGGGTGAGCAGATGAACCTCACCTTCCAGCAGGTCCAGAAGTACGAGAAGGGCGCCAATCGCATCGGCGCGAGCCGCCTGCACCAGATCGCCGGAATACTCGGCGTGCCGGTCGCCTATTTCTTCGAGGAACTCACCTATCAGTCGACCGCCGTCGGTCAGCCCGGCTTCGCCGAGGATGGCCGCGACGGCAGCGTCATGGATTTTCTGAACAGCCGCGAGGGAATGGAACTCAACCGCGCGTTCATGCGCATCCAGTCGCCGAAACTGCGCCGTAGCATCATCGAGCATGTGCGCGCGATCGCCGACCGCGAGTCCGAGGACCAAGGCTAGTCCGGCCCGCTCGCGAGGCTTGACGTCGTCGCCCCATTGAAGGTACTGAAGGCGGGCTCGCCCGCGCCTTCACGCGGGCCTTTTGTTTCGACCGCTCCCCGCGCGCGGGTCGAGCGTGGCAGAACGGCACGCACGAGGAATTCCGACATGGCAAGGCGTTGTGAACTGACCGGCAAGGGCGTGATGACGGGGAACAACGTCAGTCATGCGAACAACAAGACTCGGCGCGAGTTTCGCCCGAACCTTTGCCAAGTGTCGCTGTTGAGCGATGTGCTGGGCCGCTCGATCCGTCTTCGCGTCAGCGCGCATGCGCTCCGCTCGGTCGAGCACCGCGGCGGCATCGACGCGTTCCTGCTCAAGGCTTCCGACGACGAGCTGTCCGATCGCGCTCTCAAGCTGAAGCGCGAGATCGCAAAGGCCCGTGCGTCCGCGAGCGAAACTGCCGCGGCCTGAAGCCATCGACGGTCGCGGTTTCAGCGGTTCCCGCTCTCGAGCCTGAAGACGAGCAGCAGGTTGCGCTGCAGGAAGCGGAAATTGTCGTCCGAGACAACGGTCACGATCGTCTCGCCGGCGGCATTTCGGTGTGCCGCGACCCCTTCCATGTTGTCGATCTGATAACCACCGTCGGCATCGAAGAGCGTCTCGCCGACGAGCACGGCGTTCGCACGAATGCTTTGCGCCGGGATCAGCCGCAATCGCATCCGGATGCCATCCGACCAGCTGAACCGCCGCTCGAGCACGATGAGGTCGCCATCGGGCGTCGTGGCAGCGTCCGTGACGTCATAGCCGTCGATCTCGGTGAGGAATATTTCCTCGGGCGCGCCCTTCGGTCCGAGAATCCAGCCGCGCAAATGCCCGCGTCCGTCCTTGCGTCCTTCCGCGAAGATGATGGTACGCCCGGCGAGCCGACCAGAACGGAAATGGGCGATCGTCTCGATGCCGCGGTTCGCGTGGAAGCGCTTCACGTAGTCCGGCAGCGCGAGGTATGTGGCGCGCCCATCGATCGCTCCGTTGTCGATCGAAAAGCGGGCGACCCGGTGCAGTCGCTCGAATGAAACGAGCACTTCACCGCGCTCGAGCGTGCCCGAGACGAGGGTGACCCCCTCGGCATCGACCTCGCGTACGCCAGCGAGCTTGCGCCCGTCCTTGGCCCGCAGCGGACCGACGCGAACGTCCGTGAGCCCGGTCGGTGCCTCGCCCTGGCGCTCGAGTTTCGCGGACAGCCAGAATCCGGCATCCGAGACCACCACGAGACGCGAGCCGTCCGGCGAAACCTCGAGGCCGGAAAAGCCGCCGAAATAGTTCGACGGCGAGGTCATCGAGAGGCCGCCGAGGAAGGTCAACCGGCCGAACCGTTGTTCGCCGTTGCCCTTGAATGAAGCGATCCGCCTGGAGCGGACGGTGATGGTGTGGATGTCGAGAGCTTCGATGTCCGGTTTGGCCGTGCTCGGCGCCGCGCTCGTAACGAGGAGACCGGACGCCAGCGTGGCCACACACAGCATGCCGGCGAGAACACCGCGCCAGCCGGCCGCGCGACCGGGCCCAGTCGTTCGGGCCCGGTGTTCCTGCGGTCCCGCACGTCTCATCGAGCAGCGGTCCGAGCGGGCATGCGCCTCCCGGCGGCCCCGCGCCGCCTGCCGGGCCCGGCGCCGATCTGGCGCGGCTCCTTTTCCTCGAACATCTCGACCAGCTTGTCGGTCATGGCGCCCGCAAGCTCGCTCGGATCGGTGATCGTCACGGCCCGGCGATAATAACGTGTCACATCATGCCCGATGCCGATGGCGATGAGCTGCACGGGCGAGCGAGTCTCGATCTCCTCGATCACCTTACGGAGGTGCTGCTCGAGATAGGAGCCGCTGTTGACCGAGAGCGTGGAGTCGTCCACGGGCGCGCCATCCGAAATCATCATCAGGATCCGCCGCTGCTCGGTGCGCGCGAGCAACCGATTGTGTGCCCAGGTCAGCGCCTCGCCGTCGATATTCTCCTTGAGCAGCCCCTCGCGCATCATCAGGGCGAGATTACGCTTCGTGCGCCGCCAGGGCGCGTCCGCGGGCTTGTAGATGATGTGGCGCAGATCGTTGAGCCGCCCTGGCGCTGGCGGGCGGTGATTGGCGAGCCACTGCTCGCGCGAACTCCCCCCCTTCCAGGCACGGGTGGTGAAGCCGAGGATCTCGACTTTTACGCCGCAGCGCTCGAGCGTGCGCGCGAGGATGTCGGCGCAGCATGCCGCCACCATGATCGGCCGGCCCCGCATCGAGCCCGAATTGTCGAGCAGCAGCGTGACGACGGTGTCGCGGAATTCCGTGTCGCGCTCCTGCTTGAAGGAGAGCGGATGCATCGGGTCGATGACGACGCGCGTCAGCCGCGCCACGTCGAGCGCCCCCTCCTCGAGATCGAAATCCCAGGAGCGGTTCTGCTGCGCCAGCAGCCGGCGCTGCAGCCGGTTGGCGATCCGCGCGACGGCGCCCTGGAAGACCCGCAGCTCCTTGTCGAGGAAGACCCTGAGCCGCTCCAATTCCTCCGTCGAGCAGAGCTGCTCGGCCGGCACCTCCTCGTCGAAGGCATGGGTGTAGACCTTGTAGCCGAAGCGGGTCGGGTCATCGAGAACGGTCGAGTTGGCCCAACTCGGCTGATCGGTCTCGGCCGGATCATCGACCTCACCCTCGAGATCGGCCTGATCGGTGTCGGCCATGTCGGAATATTCGGTCTCGTCGCCGACCTCGCCTTCCGCGTACCGCTCGTCGGCGGCGCGCTGCGCGCTGTCGTCGCCCTCCCCCTCCTCGGCGCCATCCGTTTCGCCCTGGCCCTCGTCGCCCTCGGCGGTCTCTTCCTCGCTTTCGCTCTGCAGCGGTTCCATGTCGAGGTCGAGCGCGCGCAGCAGCTGGCGCATGTGGCGTCCGAAGGCGGCCTGGTTCTCGGCGAGACCATCCAGATCGTCGAGCAGACCGGATGCGCGCGCTTCGATGTGCTCACGCCATGCCTCGACGAGCCCGGCCGTCGAGCGCGGTGGCTCGAGCCCGGTGAGCCGCTGGCGAACGATCAGCGCGAGGGCCTCCTCGAGCGGTGCGTCGGAGCGCTCGCGCTGGCCGGCAAAGCGTCCGTCCTTGTAGTGGTCCTCGAGCCGCGCCGTCAGGTTGTCGGCCATGCCGCTCATGCGGTTGGTGCCGAGGGCCTCGATGCGGGCGCCCTCGACCGCCTCGAAGAGCTTGCGCGCCTCCCCAGCCGAGGGCGCGATGCGCGCGTGCAACTTGGCATCGTGACAGGCGGCGCGCAGCGCCAGGGCATCGGCATGGCCACGGATCACCGCCACCTCACGGGCTCCGGGAATCCGCGACGGCTCGGGTAGCCGGATGTTCTTGCCCTCGAGCCGCGGCGGGGCGGAGCCGTAGGTGACCTCGATCTCCTCCTCGCCGGCCACCGCCCGTGTGCACATCGCGACGGCACGCTTGAAGGGCTCGTTCGGCAGCGTCCTCGAGTTCTGTGACTTGGCCATGTGGGTTCCGCTTCAGTCCCCTCGCCGTTTCACCGGCCGCCCGCGCGGCCGGTCCGGCGCGCCCCGCGATCCGCTCAGCTCATCGCGACGTTCGCGGTGCTTTCGATCAACTCGGCTCCAAAGCAGCGCTGATAGAACTCCGCCACGAGGCCACGCTCCAATTCGTCACATTTGTTGACGAACGAGAGGCGCAGCGCGAGCCCGACGTCGTTGAAGATTTCGGCGTTTTCGGCCCAGGTGATGACGGTGCGCGGGCTCATCACCGTCGAGAGGTCGCCGTTGATGAAGGCATTGCGCGTCAGGTCCGCGACGCGCACCATCTTGGACACGATGTCGCGCTTGGCCTTGGTGTCGAACGACTTCACCTTGGCGAGCACGATCCGTGTCTCGGCGTCGTGCGGCAGATAATTCAGCGTCGTGACGATCGACCAGCGGTCCATCTGTCCCTGGTTGATCTGCTGCGTCCCGTGATAGAGGCCGGAGGTGTCCCCGAGGCCAATGGTGTTCGTGGTCGCGAACAACCGGAACGCCGGATGCGGGCGGATCACCTTGGTCTGGTCGAGCAGCGTGAGGCGTCCCGAGACCTCGAGCACGCGCCGGATGACGAACATCACGTCCGGTCGCCCGGCGTCGTACTCGTCGAAGACGAGCGCGGTGTTCGACTGCAGCGCATAGGGCAGGATGCCCTCGCGGAACTCCGTCACCTGCTTGCCGTCCTTGAGGACGATGGCGTCCTTGCCGATGAGGTCGATTCGGCTCACGTGGCTGTCGAGGTTGACGCGGATGCACGGCCACTTGAGGCGCGCGGCGACCTGCTCGATGTGCGTCGACTTGCCGGTGCCGTGATAGCCCTGGATGATCACGCGACGATTGTGGGCAAAGCCGGCGAGGATGGCGAGCGTGGTCTCGCGGTCGAAAATGTAGTCCGGGTCGAAGTCGGGAACGTGCTCGCTGCCCTTCTTGTAGGCCGGCACCACCAGATCGCTATCGATGCCGAACACATCGCGCACAGAAACGGTCGTATCCGGCAGTCCGGGGGTCCCCCCCGCGTTCTGGACACTCATTCGTTATGCAACCTTAGAAAGAGATGTTGTCGAGAGATGCTATGGCCCGCACGCCCGTCGGACCGCGGCAAGCCCACCCCGGACCCTCAGCAGAGGCCGGCTTGCTTGAGGTAGTTATAGGCTTGGATGACCTCGCGCAACTTGTCCTCTGAGGCCCGATCGCCGCCGTTCGCGTCCGGATGGTGACGCTTCACCAGCTCCTTGAAGCGGCGCTTGATGACGTCGGCCGTCGCTCGTTCGTCGAGTTCGAGGGCTCTGAGGCACTTGCGCTCGATGGTGCCGATCGAACGCCGCGACGAGGGGTGTGCGCTCGTGCTGTCCCCGTCCTCGAAGAACCCGTGCGGGTCGGCGCGCATTCGTTGGGCCCGGCGCCATCCGGCTGCCTGCTCGGGACTGGCCGCCGTACCGCGGGCCCATTTGTTGGCGCCCATGGTCCAGGTCGGACGGTGCCCGGTCGCGGCGGCTTCACGATACTCCGCGAGTTCCTCGTCCGACATGCCGGCGAAGTAATTGTAACTCTTGTTGTATTCCCGAACGTGATCGATGCAGAAGGTGAAGAACTCGCCTTCCCGCCCCCGGCCTTTCGGCGCACGATGGGTGCCGGACTGGGAACAGCCGGCATGCTGGCAACACGGGGCATCCGGCTCGGTGCGCTCCCGCTCCGGCTTGACGCGTATGCTGTCGAACAGTTCAGAATCGAGCTTCATGACTTGGGATTATGCGGCTGCGATGGTTTAGGAACAAGCACACGTCGCAAGTCGATCTTCCGGCGTGTCCGCCCCGCCATAGGGCGAGGTCCGCCCGGAAGGGCCAATCCGACGCCGGCTCGAGAGGAGGAACCGACCCGTGACCATGGACGAGCGCATCCGCATTCGCCTCGCCGAGCGCCTGGAGCCGTCGCACCTCGAGGTGATCAACGAGTCCCACCTCCACGCTGGCCATCACGGCTCGCCCGGCACGGGCGAAAGCCACTATCGTGTCGTCGTCTCGTCGCCCGCTTTCGTCGGGCTCTCCCGGCTCGCGCGCCACCGCTTGGTGAACGAGGCACTCGCTGCGGAATTGCGCGACGGGGTCCATGCGCTTGCGATCGTCGCGCGGGCGCCTGGAGAGGACATCGCCAGCTGAAGCCGGTGGCCACGTTCGCATGGCGCCAGCGGCCCTCGGCGGGCGCCAGGCTAGCGGTCGAGGCCGGTGATCGGCTCGCGCCCGCCGGTTCCGGGCAATGTCTCCAACGGTCCCGCTGCCCGGGCCAGATGCGCCTGGAACTCCGCGAAGGTCAGACCGCTCGCGTTGCGGCGGTGGAAGTAGACCCACTGCGCGAAGTGGCGCATCGCCGCGGTCGAGAGCGCGAGATCGATGGCCGCGTTCGGTGGCTCACGGTCGAGCAGCCAACGCATCGCACCCTTCAGCCTGAAGCGCGGCAGCAGCGGCGCGAGCACCGCCTCTGGCGGCGGACCGAGGTGCTGGAGGTGGTCGGCGACGGCGAGCGCGGCGCGGCGCGCGAAGTGGAAGGCGAGCCGGATGCCACCGGCCGTCGCCGGCGAAACGAGGCCGGCCGCATCACCGATGAGCAGCACCCCGGGCGCGGCGATGGGGCTCACCACGCCGCCGCACGGGATCACCCCCGAACGCCGCTCGACCACCTGACCCGATCGATAGTCGAAGAGGCTGTTCGTGCGCGCTTCGAATGCGGCAAGGTCGGGCCGGGCGCGATCGTGCACCGCGAGGCCGACCTGCGTCACGGTCGGACCAGGTGCCACCCAACCGAGGTAGCCGGGCGCCAGCCGGCTGTCGAGGAAGCAGTGAAGGAAGCGCTGGTCGACCTTGGCGAGGCCCTCGTATTCGGCCTCCACGCCAACCAGGAAACGGGTGTTGCGGCCAAGGCCGAAGGTTCGCGCGACGCGTGAGCGCGCGCCATCGGCGCCGATCAGATAGCGGGCCCGCAGCGTCGGCTCCGCCAGGCTCAACCCGCTCGCCTCGCGCTCCCCACCCCGAAAGCGCGCGTTGAAGTGAAGGTGCGCGCCCGCCCGCCGCGCCTCCTCCGCGAGCCATCGGAGGAGGTCGGCGGTCCGCGTCGTCAGGAAGTAGGAGCCGGGCGCATAGAGATCGATCGACCTGAGGCTCGGGCCATAGAGGCGCACGCCGTGGATCCGCCGGGTGAGCGAGTGCGGGATGTCGAGTTCCTCCGCCGCCTCCTTGACCAGGATGCCGGTGGTGTGGACGCGCGCGCCGGCCTCCGGCTTTCGCTCGATGACCGCCACCTTGAGCCCACGCATCGCCGCCGTTCTGGCGGCCACGAGGCCCGAAAAGCTCGCCCCCACGATGATGAGGTCGTACTCGGCGCTGCTGCTGGTCGACTTGCGCATATCCGGGTCCCGTTCTCGATGTCACGCGGCGCGCAACGATCTTTCGTCGTGGCCATTGGTGCCGCCCGAATATGGCAAAAGCCGTGCCCGTCTCGCACGAATTCGTCTGGCGTCTCCATTCCATCGTCACAACGGGCGGCCGAGGATCGGCGCTCACGGATGGAACCGAAGCTCTAGGAGACCTCAGATGATCCGCAAGATCGCAGCTTACGCCTTCGTCACCGCCTCTTCGATGCTGGTTGCTGGTTCGGCCTTCGCCGGCTGCGTGACCTACGTGCCGCGCTACTACGGCTGGTGAGCCGGCGCCGAGGCACCCAGGGGGACCGGATTGGTCCCCCATCCCTGGATTGAATGAGACCCGATCGAAACCCCACCCTTCAAGGAGACTTCCGATGATCCGCAAGATCGCAGCTTACGCCTTCGTCACCGCCTCTTCGATGCTCGTCGCTGGTTCGGCCTTCGCCGGCTGCGTCACCTACGTGCCCCGCTACTAC